>NZ_JBLWMN010000005.1:0-273697 GCF_048380895.1 Halorubrum rarum
CGGTCGCCGAGCGGCTCCGGCGACCGCCCCTGACGAGGCTGGGGAGGCGTGAGGTGCGGGTGCTGTGCTGTGCGGGGTGGGACTCAAAGGGGCAGCCGCGAGGACGAAGCCCGCCGCAGCAAGCACTGCAGCGAGCGACGCGAGCGAGGCGCGCAGCAAGGCGCGCGAGTCGTCGCGGCTGGGGCTTTGCAGGTGTTCACCGTCGATCCGAGTAAGACCGCTTATAAGCGAGCGGCTGGGGCTTTGCAGGTGTTCACCGTCGATCCGAGTAAGACCGCTTATAAGCGAGCGGCTGGGGCTTTGCAGGTGTTTACCGTCGATCCGAGGAAGATCGGTTATAAGTGAGTGACTAAGGCTTTGGAGGTGTTCACCGCCCCGTTAGCAGCTTATAAACACCCGCCAACAACACCCAAATTCGACTTATAAACAGCCAGACCACCGATCTGGTACACCCACTCCCGAAGTCGATCACGAAGCACCCTTCAGCGGCCAACTGTTTCAAGGTGCGTTTCGTAACGCAGTCGCCTCGGGACGCCACTACGTAGGGCTCAGCGTCGAACGACAGCTGTAGGTCAGAAGTCCGCGGATTCGAACCGTGTGTAGCCGATGAGGAACGCGACGAGCGTCCAGAGCGCGAGCACGACAATCCCGATTTCGGGGGTGGTGTAGAAGGGTTCCACCTCGGTGGGCGACATACCGGCACCCGCCTGCTCTCCCGCACCTACGCTCGACGCGAGCCCCGGAAGCAGCGTGACGACGGTCGAGAAATACGCCGACGACGGCGCCACTTGCATCACGGGGAAGATCCAGTCCGGCATCGACGTCGGCAGCGCGAACCCGTTGACCACGTACAGTAGGGCCACCGGAACCACGTCCCAGAACAACTCGAAGACGACGAAGAACCCGAGCGCGAGCGTCGTCGCACGTGTCGTCGATCCCGTCGTCGCGGAGAGCCCGACCATGATGCTCGCGTAGGCGACCGCGAAGCCGAGGGTTGCAATCAGAAACAGCACTATCGGAACGACGGCCACGGTACCGAGAAGCACGGCTCCGAAGCCGAGCCCGACGAGGAGCCCGACGGCGAGCCCGAACGCGAGAACACCCGCTCGGCCGACCGTCTTCCCGGCGTAGACGTGCAGACGAGTCGTGGGCAGCGACAACAGGAGTTTGATGCTACCGAGCTCGCGCTCGCCGGCGAGCGACTTGTAACAGACCACGATGGCGGCCAGCGGCACGAACAGGCTCGTGAGTCCGACCGTGAAGAACACGAGCCCGCCGAACGTCGCGCCGCCCGGTTCGCCGAACAGCTGTGGCACCTCAATGTAGGCGTACGTCGAGAGCACCGACAGCAGGACGAAAACGCCGACGAGCGCCCACAGCGCGCGGGACTGGACGGCGTCCCGGAAATCCTTTTTCGCGACGACAGTCCACGTCATACCCGCACCTCCTGGTCGTCGTTCGTGTAGCGGACGAACAGGTCCTCGAGCGAGGACTCGACGACCGAGAAGTCCCGTACCGGCGTCACGCCCGCGTCGATCGCCTGCAACACGGCGAATTTGGTGGCGTCGGCGACGACGACCCGGAGCCGTCCGTCCTGCGCCGAGGCGTCGGCCACCGACTCCAGCCCCACCACTCGCTCGACGACGACCTCCGAGACGTCGTCGACATCGACGTACAGCACCTCACCCGTCTCGGAGGCGTCACGGAGACCGTCGATCGTGTCGACCGCGACGAGTTCCCCGCGATTGATGATCGCCACGCGGTCACACACCGCCTCCACCTGCTCCATGATGTGGCTGGAGAAGAACACGGTCGTGCCGCGGTCGTTCTCCTCGCGGATCAGCTCGCGCATCTCCCGAGCGCCGTTCGGGTCGAGTCCCGTGGACGGCTCGTCGAGCACGAGCAGGTCGGGATCACCGGTGAGCGCCATCGCGAGGGCGAGGCGCTGTCGCATCCCCTTCGAGTAGCCGCCGGCCTTCCGGTCGGCGGCGTCGGCAATGTGCACGCGTTCGAGCAGCTCCGTCGGGTCGTCGTCCGCCTCCTTCAGTTCCACGACGAACTCAAGATGTTGTCGCCCCGTGAGCCGGTCGTAAACGTGGTAACCGTCCGGAAGCACGCCGGTACGCTGGCGAACCGCCCGACCCTCGGACTGGGCGTCGTGACCGAGCACCGTCACGGAGCCGCTCGTCGGCCGGATGAAGTCGAGGAGGATATCGATCGTCGTCGACTTCCCCGCGCCGTTCGGTCCGAGGAACCCGAATATCTCCCCCTCCTGGATCTGCAGGTCGAGTTCGTTCACCGCAACGACGTCACCGTAGTGTTTCGTGAGGCCGTCGACGTCGATCGCCGTCATCCGCGGTCCCCGTCTCCGAGTGCGTCGTCTTGGACTCCGTCAGGGCGCACGTCAACGTGCGTCCGTACAGTGCTTCTCATGAGAGCGACCGACTCTGCGTGGAGGGATAACTGTGTTGTGTACGCACCCTGTATCTTGCACGGGTGTCAGAATATTCAGTTGAGTTGATAAAACTCCCTGTGGTCAATACGCACTCTTCAGCGACCGGTTGTTTCAGTCCGCTTTATATCTGAAGAGTAATACCTCAACAGAGCCGGAATTGAATGTTACCGATCTCTGAATTCCACCGTGTAGCCGTTGTTGCGAAGTGCTTCAACGAGCTCATCTCCGGGCTCGATTTTGAATTCGTGAAAGGAGTTGCTCGGGCGATCCGTCGAATACAGCTCTGAATCGATATTCTCTGGTATCTCGTTCCGATGAGTATCCTCTTGAACGACAACCGGTTGACTGGGAACGCGGTTGGAACGGTTACGTTCTGTCATTTAGATATATACCGTTACAACTATTCGGCTATTTGTATTCCGATTCGGCTTCGTTGGAACCCCATTTTCACTGCGCGTTCGCGTCGACGCCGACGGCGGAGCGGTGCGTCCGCGGTTCCTTCGAGGACGGTTCCTGAAGCTATTTGTTCGTTCGAGTCCACCGGGGTGACGTGTACGTCGGCGTCGACGAGGCCGGAAAGGGACCCGTGCTCGGACCGATGGTGACCGCCGCGGTTCGCGCCGAGCCCGCGATCCTTCCGGACGACGTCGACGACTCCAAGCGGGTCGCTCCCGAGCGGCGCGAGGCGATCGCCGCCGAGTTGCGGGAGCGCGACGACGTCGCGGTCGCGATCGCGACCGTCGAGCCCGAAGCCATCGACGCCCCTGACACCGACATGAACACGCTCACGGTGCGCGGACAGGCGCGGGCGGTCCGCGGAGCGATCGAACCGGGCGACCGCGTCGTCGCCGACGCGGGCGATACGAGCGAGGAGCGGTTCGCGCGTCGGCTGGCGGCGTTCGTCCGTGAGGGCGTGGGCGGCGATGCGTCCGGTCGCGCGCTCGACGTCGCGGCCCGTCACGGGGCCGACGAGGACGATCCGGTCGTCGGCGCGGCGAGCATCGTCGCGAAGGTCGCCCGCGACGCCAGAATGGCCGAGATCGACGCCGACTACCCGACGTACGGCGGCGTCGGGAGCGGCTATCCGGGCGACTCGACGACGAGAACGTTCCTCCGCGAGTACGTCGCCGACCACGGCGACGTTCCGGACTGCGCCCGACGGTCGTGGTCGACGTGTACGGACGTGTTGGCGGCCGCGGAACAGTCCGGACTGGACGACTTTTAAAAAACGCCGAGAAAGCGCCGAGCGCGGTCGCGGTCGATCGCGCGTTACCTGACCGTCAGCAGGCGACGGAGGATGTCGCCGTAGGCGGGCCGCGTGATGAGGACGCCGATGAGCACGCCGAGGATGGTGAAGATGGCGAACCCGGACAGATCCCCGAGCGAGAGCACCATCAGCGGCGACATGGCGATGATCGTCGTCGCGGCGGCCGCGCCGATCACCCAGAACGCGCGTCTGAACCGCGAGTCGAACACCTTGCGCGAGTTCACGTCGCCCTCGCTCATCACCTCGTCGGCGATGATCACGAGGTCGTCGACCCCGGTCCCGACGACGGCGATGAACCCGGCGATCACTGCGAGTTCGATGGGATAGCCGACCAGCGCGGCGAAGCCGAGGAGCGCGTACACCTCCGCCAGTGCGGTAACGATCATCGGGAGCGCCACCTTCGGCTCGCGGTAGCGTAAGAACACCATTCCGGCGACCGCGAAGATAGCGAATATCCCGGTGATTGCGGAGTACAGCCGGAAGTTCTCACCCTGCGTGGGAGAGATGAACGAGGAGGTCCCCTCGCCCGCGATGTCGAGTTCCGCCGGGAGCGCGCCGGCGCGGAGGTTGATCGATATCTCCTGAGCGTCCTCGAAGGACGTCGTCGTCAACCGGAAATTGCCGGTGTCGGCCCACGTGCCCGAGACCATGCTCTGGGCGAGTCCGTCGTCCATGCCGAACGCGTTGACGACCTCGCCGTCGACGACGAGCAGGAGGCACGGTTCCGACGTCTCTCCCACCGGGTCCTGCATGTACGTACAGCGCGCGCCGCCGGAGGACGTCGCCACGCCGCGGTCGACGACGGCGTCCTGGAACCGCTCGGCGGGGGACTGCTCCCCGTCCGGAGCCTCGTTGACGACGGACACCGGAACGTACGGCTGGTCGCCCTCGTCGCGGCTGGCCGTACCGATGTTCTCGAAGTCCTCTTGGATCAACACCTCCTCTTCGACGCCGAGTCCGTCCTCGGCATCCGAGTCGGGGTAGGCGATGTCGATCTGGACGGTCCCGCGCTCCTCTAAGAGGTCGATCACGTCCTGTCGACCCTCGCCGGGCACCTCGACGAGCATGAAGTACTCGCCGGTGATCGACTGGACCTGTTGGACGCTCCCTCCGGAGAGACCCGCCTCGTTGATCTTGCCCTGAATGACGCGCTGGGCGGCGCTTCGTGTCTCCTCGGTGACGCCGGCGCGAACGCTGCCGTACGCGTAGCCGGAGGCGTCCATCGCGTGGCGGAACTCCGTCTCAGTCACGTCCGCATCGGTGACCTCCACGTCGCCGCCGTCCTCCGCGAGCCGTTGGGCGTTGACGTCCCGAGTCGACACGCCGTCGAGCTCCGCGGCGACGTTCGCGGCCACTGACGTCGGGTTATCGCCCGCGAACTCCACCCCCGTCGCGGTGTGGCCGAGAAGCGGTGCACGGATGCGCGTCCCGCCGGCCAGGTCCAGCCCGTACTGGAGGTTCGTCAGCCCCTGTCGTGCGTCCGCGTCGTCCTCGCCCGGCGCGGTGTCCGGACCGAACTGGGGCGCGAACAGCGCGATCGACGCCGCGACGACGACGACGATCAACAGGAGCACGCGCCAGTTGTTCTTGACCGGTTCGAGCATTAGCGTTTCACCCCCTCGAACTTGTACCAGCGAAGCAGGGTGACGTTCAGCAGGTACGTGTTCATCATGTCCGCCGCGAGGCCGATCGAGAGAATGATCCCGATGTCGCGGAGCAGGTCGACGCCGAACACCGTCGCGACGATCGCCATGACGATCATCGCTGCCATGGAGGTGATAGTCATCGTCACGCCGGTCCGCATCGCTCGGCTGACGGACTCATAGAAGTCGCCGGTTCGACGTAACACGGAGTTGTTCAACAGGATGTCGGAGTCGACGCTGTATCCGATGATCATCAGTAGTGCCGCGACCGTCCCGAGCGTCATCTCGATCCCGAGGAGATTCATCGCGGCGATGGGGATGACGATGTCAGAGAACGCGGACGCGACGACCGCAATGGACGGGATGAACGTTCGGAACAGCGCGAACACGAGCACGCTCATCCCGAGAAAGGCTATCGCCACGCCGAACACCGCTGTCCGCGCGGTGTCGGATGCGAAGCTCGCCGACACCTGATCGACGGCGTCCGTCGTGAGCCCAGCGGCGTCCGCTTGGTCCTGGAGGTCGTTCGCCAACCCGTCGGGGTCGTCGGCGTCGGCCCGGAAGGTCACGACGTACACGTCGTCGCCAGGGATCGATCTGACGGAGTCGGGCTCCCGATCGAACGCCGTCTCGATACGCTCGCCCATCTCTCCCTCGCCGTCGTCGGCAACTCGGAGCTCGACGCCACCGGTGAACTCCAGTCCGAGGTTCGCCGGCGCGCCAGTGACGAAGTACCATCCCCCGATGATCACGATCGCGACCGCGAGCACCACGAGCGGAACCAACACGAGCTGCCGGTTCGAGTACTCGGTGTAGTCGATTTCCGGTACCTCGATCGCTACCATGGAACGGTTTCGTCCGTGAGCCTGAATAAGCCTTCTTATCTCCCAAGTCGGCGCTCTCGTCCGACGACGATCGAAATCGATTAGCCCGGTCGGTTGGTACCAATTAGCATGGATAAACCGACTGCCGACCGCGTCGTGCTCTCGTACCCCGACGGAGTCGGGAGGTGGGGCCGCGATCAGATCGAGACGGATCGGTTCCGCGGCTACTTCCGACGTGTGCTCGGCGAGGTCGTGGTGGGGGCCGTCCGAGAGGAGTTCGTCGATGTCGGTTGCTGTGGCGACAGCCTCGACGTTCCGTTTCGGATCGTACGGATCGAGGTCGAGGGCGAGGCGGTCGACGGCGCAGTCGTAACAGCGGACACTCGGATCGCATACGAGACACATCCCGGTGACGTCGATGGCGGATGGCGCGTCCAGAGCGCGGGCGGACCGCGCGGCTGAGCGGCGCAATCGTATCGGGGGATCGTCACCGGGAGCGCCACAGATTCAAGGGGATCCGGACCCGAACGGAGGTATGAAGATCCGGCAGAACATCCGCCACTGGGCCGCGAAAAAGGCGTTGACGACGCCCGTCCTCGGCGACGTCGCGAACGACAAGCTCGTGGATCTGCACACGAGCATCTTTCTCAACAAGGCCGACGAGGACAGACGGGAGGAGCGGCGCGCCCATCTCGACGACTTCTTCGACGCGACGATGGACGCGTACGTCGCGGCGCTCGAAGCGGGGTTCCCGGAGGCGGAGGCCAGAGAGATCACGCACGTGCAGGCCAACTTCGACTTCTTCAACCACGGCTGGACGGAGATGATGGAGATCCCGGGCGACGAACTGGAGGCCCACTACCGGCGCTACGAGGAGTTCTTCTCGAGCCACGGGATCACGATCGACGATCCCCTCGGCGAGTTCCGTCCACGCACCGGCATCGTCTCGGCCCCCGAGACGCCGGGGAGGCTGGAGACGGCGGAGTACGAGAACGCGCTCGCGGGCTTCGCGGACGACGTCTACATCGAGACCGACGACGGCGAAACGATCGTCGGCGGCGACACCGAGGAGCCCGACGACATCGATCCGGCCGCCGCGCCCGGCATCGACGAGGACGAGGCGAGCACTTGACATCCTCCCCGCGCTGAAGCGCGAGGATTCCCACGGCACTGTACCGCTGGGTTGGGATGGTTACGGTTTGTAGCGGCCTTGGAAGGCGGCTACTGGCTGTGCCAACCAGCCGTTACTCCTATCCCGGCATGGGATTCGGAGATACTTTTGCTGACTGCACCCCGAGTTCCACAACAGAAAGGGGTGCTTTCTGCGTGGAATCGGGGAATCCCGATATTGTCCGATTAGGTGGGCGGGCAGGCCGCCTCGGCTAACTATTAGTACCGCAATCGATTACTTAAAACATCCGACCGGAGCGGTGGTCGTGGTTATTGAAGGAGATTATCGGATTCATCCCCGCGCTAAAGCACCGGGCTTTCTCCTTGATTCTCCGTAACGTTCGCTCTCGTCGACCCACGAGTCGTCGTTGTCGCCCACACTTATACGCGACCGTGACGAGACGAGACCATGAACCGAGGTCAGTCGTTCCTCCTCCTGCTCATCGGGGCGGTCGCCCTCCTCACGCTGTTCATCGTCCTCCCGTTCGTCGAGTACGTGATCGCTGCGGTGATCCTCGCGTACGTGTTGTACCCGATCCACGATCGACTGGAGGGGCGGATCGGATCGGTACATCACCGACTGAACGACGGCCTCGCCTCGATGGTCTCCGCGGTCGCGCTGATCCTCGCGTCGATCGTCGCCGTGATCGTTCCGTTCGCGTACATCGCGCTCGTGTTCGTCGACGACCTCGTCGCCATCGCCGAGGGGGAAACCGGGCTCGACGTCGCCGCCATCGAGACTCGGATCGCGGCGGTGACCGGCGAGGAGGTCGACGTCGCCACGTGGCTGTCCACCGCCGGAGAGGTGCTGGTAGAGACGCTGTTCGGCGGGGTAAGCGGTATCGTCACCGGCGCACTACAGGCGTCGCTGGGGATCGCGTTGACCCTCTTCGTGCTGTACTACACTCTCGTGGAGGGACCGGAGTTCGTGGCGTGGCTCCGGTCGATCATCCCGCTCCCGTCCGACGTCACCGACGAGCTGTTCGAGAAGGTGGATTCGACGACGTGGGGCGTCGTGATCGGGCACATCTCCGTCGCTCTGTTACAGGCGGTCGTCGCGGGGGTCGGCCTGTGGGCCGCCGGCATTCCCAACGTCGTCTTCTGGACGTTCGTGATGGCGGTTCTCGCGTTGTTACCACTCATCGGAGCGTTTCTGGTGTGGGGACCGGCGGCGGCGTACCTCGTCGTCGTCGATCAGACCACCGCCGGGATCCTGTTGGCCGTGTACGGCGTCGCGGTCGTCTCGATGGTCGACAACTACGCGCGCCCGATCGTCATCGACAAACAGGCGCATCTCAACCCGGGGATCATCCTCGTCGGCGTGTTCGGCGGCATCTACTCGATCGGCTTCACCGGCCTCTTCGTCGGTCCGATCGTCATCGGCGTGCTCGCGGCGACGCTGGAGACGTTCCGAGAGGACTACGACGCGATCTGAGTTACCGACGTCGCCCCCGGCGACCCGTCGGAGCGTCAGTCCCGACCGTCGAGGACGCCGGCCGCGAGACCGTCGTGGTCGTCCGATTCGAACGCCTCGGCGACGAGGAGGTGTCCACCGAGCGTCGCCGGGGAGATGACGTGGTCCGCGCCGGCTCGGCGGAGCTTCTCGACGTTCTCCCGCTGGGTCGCGGTCGCGACGATCCGCACGTCGGGGTCGAGCTGGCGCGCGGTGAGGATCGAGAGGGCGTCCCGTGCGTCGTCATCGGTGGCGACGACCACCGCCCGGGCGTCCGTGATGTGGGCGCGTTCGAGCGGCTCCACGTCGCTCGGGTCGGCCGTCAACACGGGGACCGACCGGCCGTCGAGCGTTCTGGCCACGGACTCGTCGCTGGTCACGATGGCGTACTCGGCGAGGTCGCGGTCGACGAGTTCGTCCAAGATCAGCTCCGTCATCTCGCCGTAGCCCAGGAGGAGGACGTGGCCGTCGAGGAGGTCGAACTGCTTTTCGGTCATCTTCCCGAGCGCCTTCGAGAGCTGTGCCTCGATGGCGGGCGTGAGGAGGACTCCGAGCGCCACCGCGAAGGCGGCGACGTTCATCACCAGCGAGGAGAGCACGAACAGCTGAGCGATGTCGGAGCTCGCACCCGTCTCCGGTGTGATGTCACCGTATCCGACCGTCGACGCCGTGACGACGGTGAAGTAGAACGCGTCGACGATCGTCTCGAGGCCGTCGAACTCGTCTCGGAGGGCGTACGATCCGACGGTTCCGTACGAGATCGCCGTCGCGAGCGCCGCGCCGGCGGCGAGCTGCGTCGGTGACGGTGAGAACGCACGGTCGAACCGACCGCGGTTGACCACGAGCGCCGGCACCGATACCACGGACAACACGACGAGCGGTAACGAGAAGACGGACGCCTGTAACAGTCCCTGTACCGCCGTCAGCGGCAACAGGACCGCGGTCGAGTACCAGCCGACGCGATAGCCGTTTTTGAGGGCGAACCCGCTGCCGAGCATCGCGAACCCGGTGATCGTTCCGGTGAATCCGACGGTCCGGAGGACGATTTCGGGGATGTACGGTGTGAGCGGCCCCTCGACGCTGAAGCCGCTGATGTGGAGGAGCCCGACCACGATGGACAACAGCGCGACGGCGAACGTCAACGCGACCGACGCGCGGACGGTCGCCCACTCGCGGCTTCCCTTCATACGCGGTCGGTGGCCGACTCCGAACTTAAACGTCCCGAGTGTCGACGACTCGCCTCGACCGCCGACGACCCGTCTGACTGCCGCCGACCCGCCTGACCGCCGACGACTCGCTTTCGACGGTCGAGGGTAGCGGTACTGGTTTAACCGCGCCGACAGTGCGGTGGCGTATGGCGCTCCCGATCGAGATCCTCTTCGGCATCTACCTCGGCGTCATCACGGGCGTCGTTCCCGCCTTGGTCGCCGGGGTGTTGGGGTTCGTGTTCAAGTACTTCACCGGGGTGACGATCCCCGGGCTCGGTGTCGTCGTGTTGGCGCTCGCGATCGCCGGCATCAACGGCGGACTGCTCGCGTTGAACGACGACACGATCCGGTCCGCGGAGCGAGCGCCGGCGATCCTCACGGCGATCATCATCGTGTTGATGCTCTCGCTGTACGCGCACGCACAGGGGGACAAACTCGGAGCGAACGCCCCCAAACGCGTCTCGCTCCGGTCGATCCGCGATCGGACGCTGTCCTCGGACGTCGTCGAGTTCGCCGGTGGCCGCGGGCGAGTACGACTGACCGTCGTCGGCGAGGTCGCCGACATGGAGGGGTACCCGCCGGTGTCCGCCGCGACCCGGCAGGCGATCACGGACGGAAAATGGACGTTCCCCGCGGATCTCCCCATCGACGAACTGGAGAGCCGTCTGGCCGAGCGGCTCCGAACCGAATTCGATCTGAGCGACGTGTCGGTGGCGATCGACGAGCAGGCGCGGGCGACGGTTGCGGCCGCGCCGCCGAGCGGCGGGCTCTCGAAGCGTATCCCGGCGGGGAAACGGGCGGTGTCGGTGTCGGCGCTCGTCCCGACCGGGCTCGCTCGCGGCGACGTCGTTCGCGTCGTGACCCCGGATCGAGTCGTCGAGGGGACGCTCCTCTCGGCGAGATCGGGACCGACGAAGGGGACAACGGCGGACGCGAAGCGGACCGACACGCCCGCCTCCGACGCCGGATCTCGAACGGATAGCGGGCCTCGCACGGACGGCGGAGAGACGCCCGCGGAGCCCGAGACGACCCCATCGACGGCCCCATCGACGACGACCGGCGGCGAGGGGCGAGTGACGGTCGCGGTCGATCGGTCGGAGGCGAGCGCGCTGCTCCGGGCGGGCCGCGGGCGAGTACTCGTGATATCACGAGGGACGCGGCGGGAGTACGAACTCACGACGCTGCTCCGCCGCGCGGGCAAGCGGTTCCGGAAAGTCGCAGTCGTCGCAGGTGGACCGCTCGACGGACACACCATCGGTGAGGTCGGCGTTCGAGAGGCGTACGACGTCGCTATCCTCGCCGCCAGACACGAGTCGTGGACCGTCGCACCGCGCGGTGCACAGCCGCTGTCCGCGGGCGACGACCTGTTCGTCGTCGGGAACCGCGACGCGCTCACCCGGTTCGAGGAGGCGGCGAGATGACGACCACCGTGACGGGGGCGGGAGTCGCACAGGTCACGTTCGGCGACCCGTACGCGGCGGCGGTGACGCTTCTGACCTTCGCCGTCCTCGCGGTCTTGATCTCGGGAGTGTCCGCGCTCGTGTATCGATGGTACTTCCGAACGGAGATCCCGGAGGGCGTCGCCGTGCTCCTCGGCGTTGCGATCGTCGCCCTCTATCTCAACACGACCTCGCTCGGTGAGGTCGTCGGAAGCGCCGAATCGACGCTGCTCACTGCCGAAGGGGTGTTCTTCAACGTCGTCGCGCTGGGACTCGCGGCCGCGGTGTCGCCGGCGGGCCGGTACGCGGGCGATCGGCTCGCAGTCGACGTGTTCGCGCTGACGGGTGTCACGGAGCTGGACGGGCAGTTGGGCAAGGTCGTTCGTTCGGTGGGTCGGTTCACCGTCGTGACGCTGCCGCCGGCCGAGGAGATCGAGGACGTGGACACCTACGAGCCGGTCACCGACGAGAAGAAGGCGGAACTGGCGGGGAAGAACCTGCTGTTCGCGAACCGGCTGACCGTCGAGGAGCTCCGGGAACGGCTCGTCGAACGACTGAAGACGGAACACGGCGTCGGCTACGTCGACGCCGACCTCGCCGACGACGGATCGCTCGAGTACTTCGCGGTCGGGTCGCGGGCGACCGGCGTGGGTCCGACGCTCGCGCCCGGCAGGGTCGCGGTCGCGGTATCCGCGGATCCCCCCAACAGCGCAACCGTGGGCGACATGGTACAGATATGGCGAATCGAACCGGACCTGGAACGCGTCGCGACCGGAGAGCTACGCGGCATCGCCGGCGACACCGCGACCGTCGCTGTCGATGCGTCGGACGGAGAAACGCTCTCGGTCGAGGGGGGCTACCGGCTCGTGACGCTCCCCGTGGAGCCGCAGGCCGATCGGGAGTTCGCGTCCCTCCTCCGGACCGCCGACGAGACGATGGCGGCGATCACCGTGGGGAAGCGAAGCGATCTCGTCGGAACCGCCGTGGGCGACGTGACCGCCGTCGTCGCCGCCGTCCAGCCGACGGACGGCGACGTCCAGGCGATCCCGCCACGAGGGTACACGTTCGTCGCGGGCGACACGGTGTATCTCGTCGGTCGCCCCGATGCGATCCGCCGGTTCGAGGCGAGCGCGTCCTCGATGGACGAGAGCGAAGCGGGAGAGAACAGCATGGACGCAAACGAGGTGGACGAGACCGGAGCAAACGAGACCGGAGCAAACGAGACCGGAGCAGACAAGACCGGAACAGGCGAGACCGGAGCAGACGAGACCGGAACAGGCGAGACCGGAGCAGACGAGACCGGAGCAGATGAAAGTGAGACGCCGAGCGATGACGGATCGTCGTCCGACACAGCGCAACGCTCTTAGGTCGTCCGACACAGCGCAACGCTCTTAGGCCGGCCGGTCCGCGGGACGTGTATGGAGTGGAAACTGTTCGCCGATCTCGCCGAGATCGCTGGCGGCCGCGTCGTCGACGTCGACGTCGAGCCCGGAGACACCGTCGGTGACGCGTTCGACGCCCTGCTGGATGCCCATCCGGACCTCCGCGAGCGCGTCCTCGAAGACGGAGCGATCGCCGACCACATCAACCTCCTCCGAAACGGTCGAGCCGTCAGCCGCGACGACGGCCTCGACACCACGCTCGAAACGGGCGACGAGTTGGCGCTGTTTCCTCCCGTAAGCGGCGGCTCCTGAGCGGCAACTCTGAGCGACGTGTCGGTCGGAAATACCGCCGGCGGCGAAGCGGTCTCAGTCGTGCGGATGGAACCGCTTGACCGCTCGCCCGACGGCCGCCGTCTGACCGAGGAACGTCACGCGGTCGCCATCGCGGAGTTCGTGGTCTCCCGTCGGCACCTCCGTGGTCCCGTCGGTGTGGGTCAACAGACCGACGATACAGCCGTCGGGGATCTCGGCGTTGACCTCCGCGATCGTCTTGCCGACGAGATCCGACGCCGTCACCTCGATCTCCTGGACGTCGCCGGTCCGGCCCAGTTCGTTCATCCATCGGACCAGCGACGGGCGTTCGAGCACGTTCTCCAGCGACCAGGCGGTCGCCATCGACAGGTCGATCGCCCGGACGCCGAGCGACTCGAACACGTCGACGTTGTCGGGTTGGTTCACCCGCGAGGCGACGGTGTCGACGTCGAACCGGGTCTTCGAGAGCTGACAGACGAGGAGGTTGATGTCGTCGTCCGGCGTGGTCGCGATGACCGCTCGTGCGCCCGAGGCGTCCACACGGTCGAGGACTTCGACCTCCGTGCCGTCGCCCTCGACCGCGGTGAACCCCCGCTCGCGGGCGCGTTCGATCGCCTTCGGGTCGTCGTCGATGATGCGTACGTTCTCTCCGTCCTGTTCGAGTCGTTCAGCGAGCGACAGGCCGACTCGGCCCGCGCCGACGATGATTGTGTGCATTGGTGAAACCTCGAGGAACTCCGCGATCTGTCTCGCGAGGCCGGCCTGCAGGACGACCGTCGTGAAGATGATCAGAAACACCGTTCCCGCGAGCAGCCCCGCCTCCTGTGGGCGACCGAGCGCCTGGAGCTCGACAGCGAACAGGGTCGCCACGCTTGCGGGGATGATCCCCCGCGGACCGACGGCGCTCAAGAAGAGCTGCTCGTTCCGCGTGAACCGCTCGTCGGTCGTCGAGAGGTAGATCACGGCGGGGCGGAGAACGAGCGTCACGGCGATCACGATTGCGACGCCGCCGATCCCGAGCCGGAGGATGTCGTCGAAGTCGATGAGCGCCGCGAGCGCGACGAACACGAACGACAGGACGACGACCGACAGGTCATCGAGGAAGTCGACCACCTCATCGTGGTGTGGGAGATCGGCGTTTCCGAGCACGAACCCCGCCAGCGCCGCCGCGGCGATGCCGGTCTCGGTCGCGACGGCCTCCGCGCCGCCGTACGCGACGACCGCGGCGGACAACACCACGAGACGCGCGTGAAGCGGTGCCGTTCCGGGCATGCGCGTGACGTGTCTGAGGAGCTGTAACACCGCCCCGGCGACGAGTAGCCCGACGGCGAACCCGATCGCGAGTCGCACGACCAGTCCGACGAGGACCTCCATCGCGGTCCCGTTACCGACGATGAGCACCTCGAAGACGACGATGACGAGCGCCGCGGCCGTCACGTCGTTGATGATTCCCTCCCCTTCGAGCATCGCGGCCACGTGGTCTCTCACCGTGACGACCTGAAGTATCGGGCCGACGACGGTCGGGCCGGTGGCGACGAGCAGCGCACCGACGAGGAGCCCGACGGCGACGCTCGTGTCGAGGAAGCGAACGACCGCGGCCGCGGTCCCGAGCCACGTGAGCGTCGCGCCGATCGTGACGAGCCGAAACAGCGCCCGGGGGCTCTCTCGGAGCTTCGCAATCCGGAGGTGGTAGCCTCCCTCGAAGAGGATGATCGCGACGCTGATCCCGACGACGGCCGCGAGGCCGTCCCCGAACGTCTCGCGGGTGACGATCCCGAGGATCTCCGGGCCGATCGCGACACCGGCGAGGATCAGAAAGAGGACGCTCGGCACGCGGAGACGGTCCCCGAGCAGTCGGGAGCCGACGCCGAGCGCGAGAACGAGCGCGACGACTGCGACGGCGCTCGACATCAGTGAGTTAGCGTGTCCTGCATGGATCTGTTTTGCATGGATGTGTTCTGCATGGATGTGGTCGGTCGCTCGTGGGGAAGCGTGTCCGTCTCGGCATCAACCTGTCGACCGAGCAGCTCTCCCTCGGGGTTCAGACGAGCAGTTGCACGTCCGATTCGGCCATGTGTTGGAGCGCGGTGGCGGCTCCGACGCCCGTCGTGACGCCGTCGAAGAAGTCGTCCTCGTCGTAGTCCATCAGCTCGATGGTCATCTGGCACGCCTGGAGGTCGACACCCTGATCGAGCGACAGCTCGATGAGCTCCTCGATCGACGCCGTCCCGTTCTCGTCGATCTTGTTCCGCATCATTCGGGTCGCCATGGCGTCCATGCCGGGGAGCGCCGCGATCGCGTTCGGCATCGGCATGCTCGGGTTCCCGACCGCGGAGAGTTTCAGGTCCGAGGACTTCTCCTCGTGGAGGATGTCCAGGCCCCAGAACGTGTGGAAGACGACGACGTCCCATCCGAACGCCGCGGCCGTGCTCGCGAGGATGAGCGGCGGGTACGCCATGTCGAGTGACCCCTTCGTCGCGACGATCGTCATCCGCTTTTGTCCGTCGTCCACCTCGGCTTCGAGCCCGTCGACCTGCGTTTCCAGCTCCTCGATGCGGGCCAACAGTTCGGCCTCGCTCGGCGGCTCATCGCTCTCGATCGACGTCTCGTCGGCCGGCTCGGGGGAGTCGTCAGCGCTCATTTCAGGCGGTCTTCTCGACGTAGTGTTTGTACACGTCGCCGTCCTCGACCTGGTCGAGCAGCTCGACGCCCTCCGTTCCGGCAGCCCAGCCGTCGATGTCGCTCATGCTGCCCGAGTCCGTCGCCAGCACCTCGAGAACGTCGCCAACCTCGAGTTCGTCTATCGCCTGCTTCGTCTTGACGACCGGCATCGGGCACGATACTCCTTTCACGTCCAGCGTTTCCGTCGTGTCAAATTCTGCGCTCATAGTGAACCGCTCCGTCGTATGTATTGGAGCTATTTCACAATACTGGACAGGGCATTATAAGAATGTCGATCGTTGTACGTTCCGCGAACGACTGATGAGAGAGAAAGAGTGCTCTGCTGAATAGTTCGGTGTTTTATATAGTCTTTAGCAGCTCTACAGGGCGTTTTCGCCGATATCACCGACATACACACGCCCACATAGTATTGTGTGAATAGTGAATAACAATCCGAACTCTTATGTGGGTTTACCCGTTAGGAACGGGTGACGACATGAATCCCGAAGACTTCCCGACCCCCGACGTCGAGGTCGATTCTATCGAACCAGCGACGCTGAAATCGAGGATCGACTCCGGCGAGCAGGTCACGATCCTTGACTCCCGCATGAGTTCTGAGTACGAGGAGTGGCACATCGACGGCGAGAACGTCGAGTCGATCAACGTTCCGTACTTCGAGTTCCTCGACGACGAGATCGACGACGACGTGCTCGCGAAGATACCGGAAGACGCCCACGTCACGGTGTTGTGCGCGAAAGGCGGCGCGAGCGCCTACGTCGCCGGATCGCTCGCCGAGCGCGGCTACGACGTCGATCACCTCGAGGAGGGGATGAACGGCTGGGCTCGGATCTACGAGGCCGTCGAGGTCTCCGAGTACGACGGCGCGGGGACGCTCGTCCAGTACCAGCGTCCCTCCTCGGGCTGTCTCGGCTACCTCCTGTACGACGGCGACGAGGCCGCGATCATCGATCCCCTGCGCGCGTTCACCGATCGCTATCTCTCGGACGCTGCGGAGCTCGGCGTCGAACTCGCGTACGCGATCGACACGCACGTGCACGCCGACCACATCTCGGGGATCCGCGCGCTCGCCGCGGAGGGCGTCGAGGCGGTCCTCCCCGAGCCCGCGGTCGACCGCGGCGTCACCTACGCCGACGAGACCACCCTCGCGGCCGACGGCGACGAGTTCCACGTCGGCGACGCGACGATCGAGACGGTGTACACCCCGGGACACACGACCGGGATGACCTCCTATCTGCTCGACGACGGCCTCCTCGCGACCGGTGACGGGCTGTTCATCGAGAGCGTCGCACGACCGGACTTAGAGGAGGGCGACGACGGCGCGCCCGAGGCCGCTCGCACCCTCTACGAGTCGCTTCAGGAGCGGGTCCTGACGCTGCCCGACGACGTGCTGATCGGCGGCGCACACTTCAGCGACGCCGCGGTGCCGGCCGACGACGGGACCTACACCGCGCCCATCGGCGACCTGAAATCGCGGATGGACGCCCTGTCGATGGACGAGGACGCGTTCGTCGAACTGGTGTTGTCCGACATGCCCCCCCGCCCGGCGAACTACGAGGAGATCATCGCGACGAACCTCGGGCAGAACGCGGTCGACGACGAGGAGGCGTTCACCCTCGAACTCGGCCCGAACAACTGCGCCGCGAGCCAGGAGTCGCTCGCGGATGACTGAGACGGGAGCGCCGAATGGTCGCTGAACTCGCCTCGCTGGCGGCTGGATTCGCCTCACTGGCGGCTGGACTCACGCCGTCGACGGCGAAGCTCGCTCCGCTCGTCCTCGCGGACCCGTTCCCCAACGGGATCGAACGATACGCCGTGGGTGGACTGCTCGTCGGTCTCGGGACCGCGATGATCTACCTCGGAACGGGGATCAGCGCCGGCGCGAGCACGTTTCTCGAGTCGACGCTCTCGTACGCCTCCGAGAAGTCACGGTTCCAGCGGTACGTCGCGTCGCGCGACTGGCGGCTCGTGTTCACGCTCGGGATCGTCCTCGGTGGGGGGATCTACGCCATCGCGTATCAGGGCGGCGCGTGGACGACCGACGTCCAGCCGTGGCGGCTGCTCGTCGGTGGCGTTCTCGTCGGGATCGGAACCCGGATCGGGAAGGGGTGTACCTCCGGGCACGGCGTCTGCGGCGTCGGATCCGCCTCTCGAACGTCGATCGTCGGCGTGATAACGTTCCTCGCGGTCGCGATCGGAACGGCACAGCTCGTGGCCGCGATGGGGGTGAGCCCGTAATGGCGGATCGACACCCCGCGTTCGTCCCGCTCGTGTTGGTCGGCGGGCTCGTGTTCGGCTTCGGACTCGGCTACAGTCACATGGCCCGACCGGAGGTCGTCCTGGACTTCCTCCAGTTCGACGACTTCGGGCTCGTGTTCGTCATGTTCGGGGGCGCGGCCGTCACCGGTCTGACGTTCCTGCTCGCCCCCCGGCTGCTCGGCCGCGCCCCGCTGACCGGGGACGACTTCGAGCGCCGACTCAAGCCGTTCGATCGCAACGTCCTGATCGGCGGCGCGATCTTCGGCGTCGGCTGGGGGCTCTCCGGGATCTGTCCCGGAGCCGCCTACGCGAGCCTCGGCGTCGGCAACGTCACCATCCTCTGGGCGCTCGCCGGGATGTTTCTCGGCGCGTACCTGCAGGGCTGGTGGCGGAGTCCGTAGGCGCGGTCGCCGCTCCGTTTCTCCCGTGGTTCACTCGCGGTACGCCGGGAGCGACAGCGTCACCGCGCTTCCCCTCGGCTCGACCGATTCGACGGCCACGTCACCACCGGACTGTTGGGCGATCCAGTACACCAACCAGAGGCCGAGCCCGCTCCCGTGATACAGCGCTTCGGTCGCTTCGCCGGTCTCGACGACGGAGCGGTCCATCTCCGGAATTCCGGGACCGTCGTCGCGGACCCGGACCAGTACGCGTCCGTCACGTCGTTCGACGTCGATCTCGACGGCCGGCTCCTCGCGGTCACTGTGTTCGATCGCGTTTCGGACGAGCTCCTCGATCGCCTCGTCGACGTCCGGCGTCGCGAACGCGAGCGCCTCCTCGGGAGCACTGACCGCGATCCGAGCCTCGGGACACGTCTCGGCGACCCCCGCCGCCACCACGTCGACGGAACGACTCACGTCGATGCGTCGTTGCCGTGGCGGCTCGCTGAGGATCTCGGTCACGGCGCGGGATTTCTGGCTCGTCGTCAACAGGTCGTCGGCGTGATCGTGGATCACGTCCGCGGCGGCTGCGAGATCCCCGGTCATCTCCGAGCGGATACGGTCCGCGTGGCCGCGGATCAGCGTCAGGTCGTTTCGGATGTTGTGCTGGAGGACTCGGTCGACGACGCGGAGCTGTCGGGTCCGGTTCTCCTGGTCCGTGACGTCGCGCAACACGGCGACGACTCCGGTAACCGATCCGCCGTCGTCGTCTCGGAGCGGGTAGTACTGGACGTTCAGCGTTCGTTCGCCCCTGTTCGGATGGGTCCGCGTCGTCCGGAACGAGACGGTCTCCCCCCGGTGGGCGCGGGCGAGATGACGGTCGATGTCGTCGGAGATCGCGTCGGGGAGCACCTCGTCGATGCGCTCGCCCTTGATCGCCTCCGCGTCGACGTCGTGGAACTCGGCGTACGGGGGATTCACGAACAGGTACCGGTCCTCCGTGTCGGTCGCGCTCATGAGGTCCGTTGCGCCGGTGATCGCCCGCTCGTACAGTTTCAGTTCCTCCGTCCGCTCCTTGAGGTCGGTCACGTCTCGACAGATCGCGACGGTACCGGCGAGCGCACCGTCGGCGTCGTAGTAGGGGTATCGCTTCGTGCTGAACGTCGTCTCCCGTCCGCTGTGTGGAAACGTCGGAGAAACCTCGTACGTGACCGGCTCTTCGAGTTCGATGGCGGCTCGTTTGTGTGCCTCGATTCGCGCCGCAGCCGTCTCGTCCATGAACGCCGATTCGTCCCTGCCGTGGAGCTCGACTCGTGACTGCCCCGCGAACTCCGAGACCGCCGCGTTCGTCAGCTCGAACGCACCATCGAGGTTCTGTAACATGATCGGGTCCTCGAGGAGTTCGACGACGTTTCTGTACAGTCTGAGCCGCTCCTCCGCCTCCGTCCGCCGTGTGATATCCGTCTGTATCGCGACGTATCTAACGATCTCGCGGTCGTCATCGAACACGGGTGCGATCGTCTGGTGGGCGTGATACCGCTCGCCCGACTTCCGGCGGTTGGTTATCTCCTCGGACCACACCTCGCCGCTCCCGATCGTCTCCCAGAGCCGATCGTAGTAGTCGTCGGACATCTCGCCGGAGTTGAGTACGGCGGGCGTCTCTCCGATCAGCTCATCTGGCTCGTAGCCGGTGGTCTCCGTGAACGCGGGGTTGACGTACTCGATCCGCCCGTCCGTGTCCGTGATGTAGATTCCGTGACCGGCGTGTTCGACGATCCGCCGAAACGCGTCGGTCCGTCGAAACGCGTCGCCCTCCCCGTCGCCGTCGCCACCTCCGCCGGATCCTCCGTCGCCGTCGCCATCTCCACCGGATCTCTCATCGATATCCCTCGTCTCCGCGAGGTCGTCCGCCACTGTCCGAAGCGTCCCCGAGTACAGCACCTCTCCACCGTGCGTGTGCCGACAGCCATCGAACGCGAGCACGTGTTCGACCCCGTCGTTCGAGACCGCCGGGAAGGTGACGGGGCCCCGCCCGTCGAGTCGCTCCGCAGAGAGCCGATCGCGGTTCGCTTCCGCTCGATCCGCGGAGAGACCGGGCGGAAGTACCGACGAGAGGAGGCGGCCGACCAGTTCGTCCGGCTCACCGCCCAGTAGCTCCGCCGCGCCGCCGCTCGCGTACCGTATCGTACACTGTTCGTCGACCGTGATGATCGGACCGAAGCCGGCCTCGATCACCGATTCGAGAAATCCGACGTCGCCGCCAGCGAGCGCGTCACCGCGCTCAGCAGAAACCATGTCCGGCAGTAGCTTCTCGACGATGTTAAACCAGACGTTATTGCGGTCCGCCGGATTCCGCTCACCACGGTGGAGTTGTGTGCTTTCTACACAAGTCTTTTAGGTCGGTACCACGTACGTTTGAGCAATACCATGCCCGATTCGATGTCAGAACAGCTCCAGCGGGATATGGAGTGTGAAGGTCTCCTCGAGTGTTTTCACGGCCTCAAGGCGCTCGATAAGGACTGCTTTAGAGTGCTCGTCGACAGCGAGGACCCGCTGACGATCGACGAGATCGCCGAGATAGTCGACCGCGAACGATCGACCGCTTACCGGTCGGTACAGCGGCTCCTCCAGACGGGGTTCATCCAGAAAGAGCAGGTCAACTACGACCAGGGCGGCTACTACCACGTGTACTTCCCGACGGACCCGGAACAGATCTCCGGCGAGATGCAGCGGATGCTCAACGACTGGTACGCGAAGATGGGGCAGCTCATCCAGGAGTTCGAGGACAAGTACGAGCGGACCGAACCCCCCGTCGTCGAGGGGTAATCGCCTCGGAGGCGCTTCGGAGGCGCTCCGAATCCGGTCGCTATTCGGAATCCGTTTTCACTCGACGGGCGGCCGCCGTCGACGGAGCGAGTACGCCGCGTAGCCGACGCCGACGAGGAGCACGGTAAACAGTACGGTTCCCACCGTTGCCGGCGTCGTCGAGACGAACCCGCCGAACGGCACGGTCAGCGCGATGACGCCCACCGTGAGCACGACGCCGATGAGGATGGCGATCGCTCCGAACACCTTGAACACCGTGTCGGAGTCGACGCGACCTGACCGTCGTTGATGGCTCATACCTGATCCGACGCGTGCAACGATAAAACATCCATGGGCCGATTCCCACGACGGGAGAACGCGACCACCTCGCGTGACGGTCCATCGCGATCGCCACCGCCTTACATCGGTTCACGTCGCTTGGTCAACGAAACCGCCGCTTTCCACAGGCCCTTTTAACTGCCGAGCGACCCCGTGGACATGACCGAACTACCGGATCGCGTCGTCGGCGACGCGCGTACGAGCGACTTCGGGTGGACCCTCCTCACCGACCTCACCGACATCGGGAACCGCATGGCCGGTTCGACCGGGGAACGACGCGGCGCGGAGCGGATGGTCGAGGCGTTCGAGTCGGCCGGCCTCCGGAACGCCGGGCTCGACGCGTTCGAGATCCCCGGCTGGTGGCGCGGCGACTCGGAGCTGGTGGTGTCGGGTCCCGTCGAACGGCGTCACGGGGGGAGCCACGAGACCATCGCGCTCCCCGGGTCGCCGTCCGGGGACGTGACGGCTCCGATCGTCGACGTCGGCGACGGGACCGAACGAGAGTTCGAGGCGGTCGGGCGGAGACTCGACGGGGCGATAGCGGTGGCGTCCTCACGGACGCCCGACGGCCACAGCCGGTGGATCCACCGGATGGAGAAGTACGTCAACGCGGCCGAACGCGGGGCGATCGGGTTCGTGTTCCGTAACCACTTGGAGGGCGCGCTCCCGCCGACCGGCGAGATCGGCTATCACGAGCGGCCCGGCCCGATCCCCGCGGTCGGCGTCAGCAAGGAGGTCGGCGAGCGCCTCGTTCGACTTGCGACCGACGCGGACGCGGGCGGCGGCGAGCGCCCCGAGGTCACGATCGACGTCGACTGTCGCAACGAGCCCACCACGTCCGTGAACGCGGTCGCGGACGTCGGGCCGGACACAGACGAGGCGGTGTGGCTCACCGCACACGTCGACGCACACGACATCAGCGACGGTGCGAACGACAACGGGGCCGGCTCAGCGCTCGTGGCGGAGGTCGGTCGGCTCCTGTGCTCGGTCGAGGACGACCTCGACACGCGGGTCCACCTCGTCGCCTTCGGCTCCGAGGAGATCGGACTGTGGGGCGCGTCCCACGCCGCGGAGACGACCCCAATCGACGAGATCGACTGCGTGATCAACCTCGACGGCGCGTGTCGCTCCCGGAACCTCCGGGTCGGCACCAACGGTTTCGACCGACTGCGGGAGACGTTCGAGCGGGTGGCCGACGAGTTCGCAACGCCGCTCGTGACCGGCGACACGATCACTCCACACGGCGACCAGTGGGCGTTCGTTCAGGAGGGGGTCCCCGCCGTCATGGCGTCGACGACGTCCGAGCAGTCAGGGCGCGGCTGGGGGCACACGCACGCCGACACGCTGGACAAACTCGACCCACGGGACCTCCGGGAGGTCGCGACGCTTGTCGCGGCGACGACGTTCCGGCTCGCGAGCGACGGCGTCGAGATCCCGCATCGCTCCCGAGAGGCGATCCGGGACGCCATCGACGACGGCTACGTCCGAGAGCTGAAAACCGGCGGACGCTGGCCGTACGACGAGTAATGCGGGTGCCGAGCAACGTTGGAGGCGAGAATGGGATGGCCGAGCGACGGAGCTACCGTAGCCAAGACGCGATCCGGCCGAGCCGGTGTGCGCTCTGGAGCGCGCCGATGCGCGCGGTGGAGGCGGTCCGCAGCGCGGCCCACTTGGCCGTCGTCGCGCTCCTGATCGCGCCGGTCTTCGCGTAGTAGCCGGACTTCCGTGCGGCCGCGATCGCGTAGTGTTTCGCCGCCATCGGCACCGGGGCGCGCTTGCCGCTCACGGTCGTCGTTCCCTCGCGGATCGCGTCGAGGACGTCGGCGGCGGTGACGTCCTCGGCGGCCGATTTCCCGCTGATCTCCAGTTCCGTGAACGCGCGGCCGACGTACTCAAGGGAGTGCGCATCGCTGGCGGCGACGCCGGGGTAGCCGTACTGGTCCGCGAACCGGCGTGCACGGCGGTTCCGGTACCCCGTGAACAGCCACGCGTTGAACACCTCGATGGCGTCGACCTCGTCGACCTCGTCTATCCCGTCTATCCCGTCCATCTCGGCGGCCGTTTCCGCTTCGATTCGCTCCTCGTCACCCGCATCCCCGTCGCTCGCTCCCTCGAGGTCCGGAGCGGGCACGGCGGGCACGGGGATGTTCTTCCGTCGAACGCCGTGGCGCGACCGCTGGAACGGGTGGGGAACGATCGCGACGCCGCCGTGGTCGTGGATCCACGCCACCGTCTCGTCGAACGGCTCCCGATGTGGCGGCATCGAGTCGACGCCGATCGCGAGCAGGTGGCCGTGGGCGGTCGACACCTCGACGCCCGGAATCCCGATCAGTCCGTAGTCGCCGGCGATCTCGGCGGCCCGTTTCGACTCGTCCATCACGTCGTGGTCGGTGATCACGACCGCGTCCAGTCCGATGTCTGCGGCGTGTTCGAGTATCAGCTCGATCGGCTCGGTGCCGTCGTAGCTGTCCTCGGAGTGGACGTGCGGGTCGATGCGAACTGTGGCGCGTGGCACACCCGAAGATACGCTCTTCGAGATATATAAACCCCGCAACGCGGACTCGGTCCGTGCACCAGTCGCGAACATCGTCGAACACCGCGTATCGGGCATCGATCGGATAGCCGTGGCACGCCACCTCCCTGATCAGACTCCGACGATTTTTCAGGAGATGGATTTATGCTACTCTTTCGCATAGTTTATCAGGGTGGATCACCCTTCAGCCGGGCCACACCACCAGAGAAAGGAATAAGAGGTACTTACGATGACTGAATCCGATCTGGAGGATTTCTTAATCCTTCGAGAGTTAGAGGAACCGATCACCCAAGAAGATCTCCAAGCAGTTGATGAGCGATCAACTGCGTGCCGTCGAGAACTCGACGATGAGGGGATGAAAGTGCGTGCTGTCGAGTCGGAGGTTCTGACGGACGAAGACGGAAACGTGACTGGAACGCACTGTCACTACAAGGCAGAGAGCCAAGAGGCGGTGTGGGAACACGCAAATCGGGCTGATCTCCCCATCTCGCGTATTGATCGCCCTGGTCGCCCCCTCGGAGGCGACTTCGACTAATCCTTTTCAACAGCCTGAGTCCACTTTCTCAACGTACTGTCTCGGGCAACTGCTCACCCAATATGACAACTGATCCGCTTATGAACCATATGAACATCCGGTTAATTTCTCGCACTCGCTACCGCAGGTGATCCATCGATGATGCCTATTTGATCAGGCAATAGGTCGGTCCGTGAGCCCCCGTACTAACCGCGATCGGACATGAACGTGTCTCCTGGTGAGAGTATTAATAGAGCCCAATTTCCGGCTCTGTTGAAATCCGCAGCAGGTGATACGTCTTAACCCGATCGCGGTCAGTACAGGGTGCACACAGACCGTGATGAGTGATTACGTATGTGAAGTTCGTCAGATGACCGGTGAAACATGCAGAGGTTGTGTTCAGCAGCAGAGCGGCTCCAATTCGCCACGGTATTGCGACTCATTGAGTCTGTCTAACGGGCGGACGTAGACATTCATCTTCACCACCCGAACACTTCATCGTGCTCCCGGTGGATAGAACAGTATGAGACGAGCGCTGCTTATTGGGACTATCGCCCTGTTGGTGCTCCTTGCTGGGTGTGCCAGTATACCGGTCGTTGCCGGTGACAAAGAGAGAGATGGACCCGACACTGACGATATCGACGATAACGGGGAATCGGACGACGAATCTGATGAGTCACGTGATGTCGATGGCGAGCTCGCGGTCCATCACATCGATGTTGGTCAGGCGGATGCAACGCTTCTCATCACACCAGCTGGGGAGACAATTCTGATCGACACCGGCGACTGGCGGCAAGGGGGCGACGGTGTGATCGAGTACCTCGAAACCCACGATATCGATCGAATCGATCACCTCGTGGCGACGCACGGTCACGCCGACCATATCGGCGGTCACGACGCGATTATCGAATGGGCCGAAACGGAGGGGGACGGCATCGGAACGGCGTATGATTCCGGGGTCGCACACACGAGCCAGACGTACGAGCGATATCTCGATGCTGTCGAAGCGTACGATGTTGACCTGTTGATCGTCGAAGAAGGCGATGAGCTTCCGATCGATGGCGATGTTGAAGCGCTTGTCGTGAACCCACCTGAAGGGGACTCAGGGATCGACCTCCACGACAACAGCGTAGCGCTCGTGATTACGTTTGGTGAGTTCCGCTACATAACCACAGGTGATGCTGAGACGGCGGCCGAACAGCGGATGGTTGATTCGTGGGGTGACGAGCTTGACGCTGACATCTATCATGCAGGCCATCACGGTTCGAGCACGTCTTCGACCACGCCGTTCCTTGACGCGGTGTCCCCTGAGACCGCGATCATCTCTAGCGCCTACGACTCACAGTATGGACATCCGCACGATGAGGTGCTCGCCGCGTTCGCTGATCGGGATATCGAAACGTATTGGACAGGTGTCCATGGTGATATTGTCGTCACTGTTACCGGGGATAGTGAGCTCAATATCACGACGAGTGAGACGTTCTCTACAGACGCAGCCGATCTGCTCAGTGAGAAGCCGACTACTGATTATGAATCGCTCGCACCACTAACGGTTATGACACAACGGCACAGCACGATCCCAGTATGAAAGGAACGTTCACTGCAACGGTTGACCGGATCGTTGATGCTAAGACCGCCGTTATCCTCGTCGAGGATGACAAGGAGGAGATCGAACAGTTCGATATCCCGGCCGACCAGCTTCCCGAGAAAGGCCGTGCCGAAGGAAGTGTTCTGACGGTCGAGATCACCGATGACGAAATCATCGATATGCAATATGATTCTGAGTCAACTGAACGGCGGCGACAGAATGCCCAGGACCGACTCGACAGGCTTTCAGAGCGACTTAGTGACCGAACAGACTCGTAGCTTGAGCTAAATCATAGTTCGTTTTTTGTGTCGTCTCTGTTGAAATACTCAAAAACAGATGCGCTATCTTAGTTGAATACAGAGGTTGTTTCTGCACAGCGGTTCCACTCGTTTCATCAGCATTTGACTGAATCAGCCACAATGATCAGCCTACCTACAAAGTATCCGCGGCTGACTGCCTGAACCGGCAAAGACTCAAGGCCACTGCGATAGTATTTGACATTATGTCGAAGCAGATGAACACCGTCGTCTCAGGGGACGAGTCGGATATTCACGACGAGCCCCACATTCGAGACCGGCGAATCACCGTGAGCCACATCCACGCGCTGGTCGAAGAGCGCGACCTTGACGCACGGACGGTTGCGGACCGCTTTGACCTCACTACGTCGGAAGTCTACCACGCTCTGGCGTACTATCACGATCATCCCGAAGAGATGCGGACGGTCGAGGAACGCCGTCGAGAGCTTCACGAAGCCGCAAAAGATGACCAGAGTATCATCACCGGCCCCGAGGATCCGCCGAGATCGTCGTGATGCAGGTGTCGTTTCTGCTTGACGAGAACATCGCGGCTCCACTAGCTGACAGACTCGACAAAGCGGGCCACGACGTAGAGCGTGTCGTCAACGTGAACGAATTGGGAGAAGGCGTCGACGACACCACGATTCGTCGATACGCCGTCGAAAAGGGGCGTCTCATTGTCACCAGCGACGACGACTTTGTCCAGATGCCAGCAGACTCTCACAGTGGGGTGTTCTACGTCCCCGACCAGTCGCTCCCCTCGCACGAACTCTACCATATCATCCAGCGAGTTATCGAAGCGTTCCCCAACCGAGAGGCGATGGACACGGTGACGTACATTACTACTGACTGGCTGTAAATCGCAAATAACGCGAGCGATACGTGGCTCCCCTGTACTGAACGATTCGATCCGATCAAACCGGGAGATACTTCTGTGCAAGACTCGCGCATTCTGCCTTCCATACCAGTACAGATATTATTCTCATCTGGTAGTATCATCACCGAACCGTTCGCACCTTTCAGTGACCAGCTGTTTCAGTCCATATCATATCTGAAGAAGAGGATTTCAACAGAGCCCCCATTTCCGTATAGACAGTCGCGTTCTCTCTCCGAGTGAAGCGGCGCTCAGTCGGAGCCGGCGTCGTCGACGTCGCCGGCCGGTTCCTCGTCGCCGCCCACGTCGTAGGAGCCGCCTTTATACCGGAACCAGAGCAATGCGGTGAGTCCCGCGCCGATCATCGCGAACCCTGACAGGGTCGCGAAGAACGCGGCCAGCGCGAACTCGCCGAGCACGAACCCGCCGACGGCGATGGAGGCGGAGCCGAATCCGAACTCTCCGAGATACGTGTAACCGTACGAGAGCCCGCGACCCTCGGCGGGGGTGTGGACCGCGACCGCCTCCTGATAGAACGGCTGGATCGCGAACAGGAAAAAGCCGATCACGCCGCACAGCACGACGAGCGGGACGAGTCCGAGATCGGAGACGGGGACGAACAGGACCGCGAGCGACGCGAGGATCGCGAATATCGCCATCAACCCCTTTTCAGGGGCCAGCCGGTCGGTCGCCTTCCCGCCGGCGTACTGGCCGGCCATCCCGATCACGAGCAGGCCGACGTAGATGTAGTCGCCCGGCTCGATCCCCTCCAGACCGAGGCCGGGATCGAACGCCGCGAGCGCCGGAAGCCCCTGCAGGATCTCGGGGAGGTACGTCAGGATGCCGCGGTAGAACAGTCCCTCGAACGTGACGATCAGGAAGACGATCGCGAACGCACTGGCGAACAGCGCGCGGGAACTGGCGACGATATCGGACAGCGACGCCGGCTTGCTCTCCGTCTCGTCGCCGAGTTCGTCGGCGGCGGCGACGGGGTCGAAGTCGGCCGAGAGCCCCCAGACCGCGGCCAACAGGCCGGGGACCGCGAGCGCGACCGCGACGGAGGTCCAGTCGAAGAAGATCAGCAGCGTCGCGGCGACGAACGGCCCGAGCGCGATACCGACGTTGCCCGCGATGCCGTGCCACGCGAACACGCTGCCGCGCTCCTCGACGCCGGTCGAGATGAGCGAGAGCCCCGCAGGGTGGTAGACGCTGGCGGCGATCCCCCAGACGACGAGTCCGACGGCGATGGTGTAAATGGAGTCGGCAAACGAGAGCAACAGAAAGGAGCCGCCCATCCCCCCCAGACAGAGGACGATCAGCCGCTTCGTGCCGTATCGGTCCGCGAGAACCCCGCCGGGAAGCGCGCCGAGCCCGAAGGGGGCGTAGCCCAGCGCGACCACCAGCCCGAGCAGGGCGACGGAGACGTCGAACTCGGCGAGCCAGACGACGAGAAAGATCGGGATCGAGGTCTCGAACCAGTGCACGAGCGCGTGCCCGGTCATCGTGAAACTCGCGATGGACCGGTCGTTCGCGTTCAAACTCATTCGGTACTCGATGTGCTCCCCCCGACGCACTTAGCTTCATCTTCTCCGGCCGATACGGCCCCCGGTGACCGTCCACCGATGTCGGCGCGCGCGACTCGGCGCGCCTCCCGTGTCTCCGTTCATCCGACGGTCGCAGCCAGCGTGTCCCCGCTCGGAGTCGGCGATCGACTCCCGTTACCGGTCCCGATCGAACCCGGCTGCGAACGTCGCCTCCGAAACGGACAGCACCGTCGGTCGCCCGTGCGGACAGGCGAACGGTCGCTCGCACTCGCCCAGCCGATTCAAGAGCGCCCGAACCTCGTCGCCGTCGAGCGCTCCCGCCTCACCCCGTTTCAGCGACGGGTGACACGCGAGATCCGCCAGCAGCGTCTCGCGGGCGTCCCGCGGCGACTCGCCCGCCGATAGCGATGCGATCGCGTCACGGAACGCGTCGGCGTCGGCGACGCGGCCGAACGGAGCGGGTACCGCCCGGAGCCGAACGGTTCCGCCGCCGAACGGCTCCGTCTCGAAGCCGAGCGCCGCAAGCCGCTCGGCGTGTGTCTCCGCGGTCGCCGACTCCGACGCCGACAGCGACAGGGTCGCGGGCGGGTCGAGCCCGACCGACGGGACCGGCTCGTCGTCGAACGCGCGCCGCAGCCGCTCGTAGTTCACCCGCTCGTGGGCGGCGTGTGCGTCGACGACGAGCAGCTCCTCGCCGGACTCGACGAGGAGGTACAGGTCGCGGAAGACGCCGATCGGCTCCGCGTCGGCGAACGCCGCGGTCCGCGATCCGTCCGCCTCACCGACGGGCGCGAGCGCGGTGTCGAGGTCGGTCGCCACGTCGGCCTTCCGGCGGAGGTCCGCGCCCGTGAGCGCGTCCGCGACCGCCGACTCGACGGCCTCGGCGACCGCGTCGCCGTCGCGGAGGCCCACCTCGCGCTTCGCCGGGTGGACGTTCGGGTCGACCCGATCGGGCGGGAGCGAGACGTCGACCGCCGCGATCGGCTCCCGTCCGTCCGGAAGCAGCCGTCCGTATCCCGCCCGCACCGCACCGGCGAGCCGGTCGTGTCGCACCGGCCGGCCGTTCACGGAAACGCGGACGTGGTCGCGGGACGCGCGGCTGATCGAGGGATACGCGAGGACGCCGTCGATCCCGATGGACGGTCGGTCCTCCGAGATCGCGTCCCCGCCGACCCTCGCCGTCAGCTCCGTCGACTGACTCGCCGTCTCGCGGTCGTACACGCCGAGCACGGCGTCGATGTACCCGGTTCCGGGCGTCGACAGCGTGGTCGATCCGTCGTGATCGAGCGTGAACGCGACTCCGGGGTTCGCGAGCGCGTAGTCCGCCACGAGCCGTGAGATACGAGCGAACTCCGAGCCGGTCCCCGCGAGCGCCTCACGGCGCGCGGGTCGGGTCGCGAACAGGTCGCGAACGACGACCGTGGTTCCGCGGCCGCGGCCGGCGTCGGAGACGTCGACGTTCGGGTCGACGTCCGATCCGTCCGGGTCGACGTCCGATCCGTCCGGGTCGCCCTCGTCGGCGTCGCCGTATCCGGGACCAGCGGCGACCCGCGTGCCGACCGCGCCGCCGTCGTTCGTCGTCAGTTCCAGTCGGGCGGCGTCGGCGAGCGCGGCCAGCGCCTCCCCCCGGAACCCGAGCGAGTCGACGCCGACCGGGTCGTCGCCGGGGGCGAGCTTGCTCGTCGCGTGGCGCTCGACAGCGAGCCGGGCGTCCGCGCGACTCATGCCGCGTCCGTCGTCGGCCACGCGGATCCGGTCGGTGCCGTCGCCGTCGATCCCGATATCGACCCGCGAGGCACCGGCGTCGAGTGCGTTGTCGACGAGTTCACCGACGACCCGCGCGGGACGGGTGACGACCTCGCCCGCCGCGATCCGGTCGATCGTCCGGCGATCGAGTCGTCGGATCCGATCCGCGTCGTCGTCACTCATCCCGTTCGATCCGGTTTTGAAGGTCGTGGAGCGCGTTCAACGCCTCGAGAGGGGTCATCCGTGCGAGGTCGAGCCCGCGGAGCTCGGTCGCGATGTCGTCGTCGCCCGCGGGACCGTCCCCGTCGGCGTTCGGTCCGTCGTCCCGATTCCGATCGGTCCCGTCGTGCTCGGTTGCGTCCCGTCCGTCGCCGCCTCGGTCCCGAACCGCGTCGTCCGTCTCGACGAGCTCCCGCGATCGGTCCACGACCGGCCTCGGGACGCCGGCGAGCTCCGCGACCTCGACCCCGTACGACGACGAGGACGCGCCGGGCACGACCCGGTGAAGGAACGTCACCGCTCCGTCCTCGCGGGTCGCGGTGAAGTGGAGGTTGAACGCGCGTTCGCGGTCGGCTGCGAGGTCGGTGAGGTCGTGGTAGTGCGTCGCGAAAAGCGTCGTCGCACCCAGCTCGTCGTGGACGAACTCCGCGGCCGCCCGTGCGATCGCTCGGCCGTCGGTCGTCGCCGTCCCGCGTCCCACCTCGTCGAGCAGGACGAGCGAGTCCGGGCCGGCGTCGTGAAGGATCTCCGTCAGCTCGCTCATCTCCCGCATGAACGTCGACTGTCCGCCCGCGATGTCGTCCGAGGCTCCGACGCGGGTGAACAGCCGGGAGAAGACGGGAAGTCGGGCCGCCTGTGCGGGAACGAACGAGCCGATCTGCGCCAGTACGGTCGTCAACGCGATCGCCCGCATGTACGTCGATTTTCCGCTCATGTTCGGCCCCGTTATCACCGCGATCGAACCGCGCGGGAGGTCGGCGTCGTTCGGGACGAACGACTCCGCCGCGTGCTCGACGACGGGATGGCGACCGCCCTCGATCTCGACACCGGCGTCGGGGTCGACGACGAGTTCCGGGCGGACGTAGTCGTTCGTCACGGCGACGGTCGACAGCGCACAGAGCGCGTCGAGCTCGGCGAGTGCGGCCGCCAACCGCTGGATCCGTTCCGTCTCCGCGGCGACGCGCTCGCGCACGTCGACGAACAGCTCGTACTCCAGGGCGTCCGCGCGCTCGGCCGCACCGACGATCTCCTCCTCCCGCTCCTTCAGCTCCGGCGTGTAGTAGCGCTCGCTGTTCTTTAACGTCTGTCTGCGCCGGTAGTCGTCCGGAACCCGATCGAGATTGGCGTCGGTCACCTCGATGTAGTAGCCGTGGACCTGGTTGTGGCCGACCGACAGCGACTCTATCCCGGTCCGGTCGCGCTCCGCCGCCTCCAGGTCGGCGACCCACTCGCGACCCGCCCGCTCGGTCGTGCGGAGGTCGTCGAGGTCGCCGTCGAACCCCTCCCGGATCACGCCGCCCTCGGTGATCTCCTGTGGCGGGTCCGCCGCGATGGCGTCGTCGATCAGCTCGCGGAGCTCGCGGAGCTCGTCGAGCCGGTCGTGGAGGGCTTGGAGGTGATCGGTACGGGGGAGGTCGTCATCCTCGCCGTCAGTGGTGGCCACATGCTCCTCGCCCGTGATCGTCCGTTTCAGCTCCGGGACGACCGACAGCGTCGCGTGCAGCGACCGGAGGTCGCGGGCGTCCGCCCGACCGCGAGCGACGCGCCCGACGAGCCGTTCGAGGTCGTAGGCGGCCCCCAGCGCGTCCGCGATCCCCTTCCGAACGAGCGTCCGGTCCGCCAGTTCCTCGACGGCGTCGTGGCGCGATCGGATCGCGTCGGCGTCGACGAGCGGGCGGCGGAGCCACCGTTCCAGCCGGCGTCGGCCGAGCGCGCAGTTCGTCTCGTCGAGGACGTCGAACAGGGTGTCGCTCGCGCCGAGACCCCGGTTCTCGAACAGCTCGAGGCTCCGTCGCGCGGCGGCGTCGAGCCGAAGGTGATCGCGCGGGTCGTACCGGCGGATCCGGGAGACGTACTCCAGGGGACCGTCGTCGCCCTGCGTGTACTCCGCGTACGCCAGCACCGCTCCCGCGGCGCGGAGCTCGGCGTCGCTCCCGAACCGACGCTCCGGCGCGGGGGCATACGCCGACAGTCGCTCCCGGGCGCGGTCACGGTCGAACGCGGCGGGGTCGTACTCGTGGTGTGTCCACCCGCGCTCGGCGTCGGCCGGCTCGAACGCGGGGGCGTTCGGCCCCGTGATGAGCTCGGCCGGCTCGATCCGATCGAGCTCGTCGCCGACCGCGTCGGCGTCGCCGGCGGTGACCAGGCACTCGCCGGTGGCGACGTCGACAGCGGCGAGACCGACGGACGCGTCTCCTCGTCCGACCGCGGCGACGTAGTTCGTCGTCCCTGACTCGAGGAGGTCGTCCTCGACGACCGTTCCGGGCGTTATCACCTCGGTGACCGCGCGGTCGACCAGCCCCGACGCCTGCTCGGCGTCCTCGACTTGGTCGCCGAGCGCGACGCGGTAGCCGGCGTCGAGCAACGATTCGAGGTACGGCGCGGCGTTGTCGATCGGTACCCCGGCCATCGGGTACTCGCCGGTGGAGTCGGACCGCTCCGTGAGCGTCACCTCGCAGATGCGTGCGACCGTCTCCGCGGCCTCGCAGAACGCCTCGTAGAAGTCGCCGACCTGGAACAGCACGAGCGCGTCCTCGTGGGCGGCACACAGGTCGGCGTACTGCGAGAGCATCGGCGTGAGATCCCCCCGCACTGCATCGATCCCCGGCGGGAGCCCCGTGACCGTCTCTCGGTCCGCGGTTGGCATACCCTCAACCGGGTCGCCCGCAGGCATAAACGGTACGGACGCGAACCGCGCATCGGAGGACGAATGCGAGCGGTTCCCCGAGAGCCTTACAATCACGGACCCCTGATCGATCCCGTGGCGAACCGTACGATACTCGTCGGGATGGCCGCGACGTTCATCGGACTGACGGCGACGCTCGTCGTCGCCGGGATCGTCGTCAACCCCCTCCTCCTCGCCGTCGCCGTCCCGTTCGGCGCGGTGGCGTACCTGCTGTGGTACCACGCCAGCGGGAAGCTTCGCGACCGGGTTCGACGCGAGGCGGCACGGGCCGGGCCGGCGGAGCGCGAGCGCGCCCGCCGGCGCGCCCGCGCAGCGAGCAACCGCCGGAAGGCCTATCGAGGCACGCGCGCCAACGGCGGGACGTGGGGTGCGGCCGAGAACGGATCGGGAGAGACGACCGCCGGCGACCCGCGGGACCGCACACAGCAGTCGTCACGGATGTCCGAACGCGCCGCCTACGAGACGCTCGGACTCGACCCGAGCGCCGACGAGGAGACGGTCCGCTCCACGTACCGCGAACGGGCGAAACGGCTTCACCCGGACGGCGACGACGGTGACGAGGAGGCGTTCAAGGAGCTGAACGAGGCGTACGAGGTGGTACAGGGATGAGCGACGTGGACGGACGAAGGATGAGCGACGTGGACGGACCAACCGATCGACTCGGGGAGGCGTCTCCCGCGTTGGCCCCCGAGTTCAGCCACACCGCGTCCCCCGGCCACCCTTTTTAAGCTCCCGCGTCGTTGCACCGCCATGTCCGATGGGTGTCCACACCTCGCGTATCGAACCGATGGCGACGGGAAATCGTTCGACGTCGCCCGCGCGTTCTGTACCGTCACCGACTCGTTCGTCCAGCCGATGCGCGCGGACGTCTGTACCGCTCGCTACGGCCTCTCGCCCGCGGACGACTGCGAGTTCTACGTCACGCCCGACGCCGAGACGGACGGCTCCTTCGCGGGGGACGAATGACCTACGACGACTACCTCGACGGGAAGCCGACGATCATCACCGCGGCGCTCTCGGGCGGCGTCCACGGCAAGGAGGCCCACCCCGATCTCCCGGAGACGCCGGAAGAGATCGCGAGCGCGGCGGCCGCCTGCGAGGCGGCGGGTGCGAGCATCCTCCACCTCCACGCACGCCGCGAGAACGGCGAGCGGGCGTTCTCGGCCGAGCGCTTTCAGGAGGTCTCCGACGCCGTCCGCGAGGCGACCGACGACGTCGTGATCCAGCACTCGACGGGCGGGACCGCCGCGCCGGACGACCTGCGACACGAGCCGTTGCGGACCGATCCGGCTCCCGAGATGGCCTCCCTGGATATGGGTCCGCTCAACCGCTACGACCGACTCACCTCGGAGAACACCCGCGCGCTCGTCGCCTCGCTGCACGACGAGATGCTCGCCCGCGGGATCAAACCCGAACTGGAGGTGTTCAACGACGGCCACCTCAACGAGACGCTCGCGATCCTCGACGAGTTGGCGGAGCCACCGTACCTGAACTTCCTGTTCGGCGGCGGCACGACGTCGCCGCCGCACCCGCGGACGCTCGCGAACCGCGTCGTGAACCTCCCCGAGGGCGTCGAGTTCAACGTCATCGGTCTCGGTCCCCACCAGCTCCCGATGACGACGCAGTCAGTGCTGCTCGGCGGTCACGTCCGTGTCGGGTTGGAGGACAACCGGTATTATACGCGCGGGGAACTGGCGACGAACGAGCAGCTCGTGGCGAGAGCCGCCCGGATCACCGAGGAGCTCGGGCGACCCGTTGCGACGACCGAACAGGCGCGGGAGATCCTCGGGTTGCACGAGTAGGGGAATCGGGTCCCGGTCCTCACTCCAGCACGACGAGCACGTCGCCCATGTCGACGCTGTCGCCCTCGGCGACGTGGACCGACGCGACGGTGCCGCCGCGCTCGGCGACCACGTCGTTCTCCATCTTCATCGCCTCCAACACGCAGACGACGTCACCGGCCGACACCTCGTCGCCCGACGCGACGTCGACCGAGAGGATCGTTCCCTGCATCTCCGCCTCGACGGCCTCTCCCCCCTCCGCGACGTCGACGTCGGAGCCACCGGCTCCGCCATCGGAGCCGTCGTCGCCGACCGCCTGCGGCGGTCGCTGTCGGCCGCTCGACCCGCCGGCCCCGGTCGGGATCGCGGGCGCACCGCGCTCCTCCAGTTCCACCTCGAAGCGCTTGCCGTTCACCTCGACGGTGAACGCGCGCTCCGTCACCGCCTCGTCGTCGCCGTCGTCCGCCGTCGCCTCCGTCCCCCACCGCTCCTGCGCCTCGGTCATCCGGTCGGGATCGAGCTCCTCGTCGAGATATTTCGTCGTGTGCGTGCCCGCGACGAACCGGTCGTCGTCAAGCATCATTCGGTGGAACGGGACGATCGTGACGACGCCGTCGAGCTCGTACTCGGCGAGCGCGCGCTTCGAACGCGCGAGACACTCCTCGCGATCCGCGCCCCACACGATCAGCTTCGCGATCATCGAGTCGTAGTCGGTGACGAGCGCGTCGCCCTGTCGAAGGGCGTCGTCGACACGGACCCCGATCCCACCCGGCGGGTCGTACGTCTCCAGTCGCCCCTCGTTTGCGGGCTGGAACTCCTTGGCGGCGTTTTCCGCGTTGATCCGGAACTCGATCGCGTGGCCGCGGAGCTCGACGTCGTCCTGGGAGACGGACAGCGCCTCGCCCGCGGCGACCCGAAGCTGTTCTTTCACGATGTCGATCCCGGTGAGCGCCTCCGTGACGGTGTGTTCGACCTGGATACGGGTGTTCACCTCGAGGAAGTAGAAGTTCGTCTCCGGGCCCAGCGGCTCCGCCGGATCCCGGTCGACGTCCTCCTCGACGAGGAACTCCACGGTGCCGGCGTTGGTGTAGTCCGCGGCGGCGACGCCGCGACGGGCCGCCTCGCCGATCCGCTCTCGGAGCTCGTCGGACAGCGCCGGAGAGGGACCCTCCTCGATCACTTTCTGGTGGCGACGCTGGAGCGAGCAGTCGCGCTCCCCGAGGTGGACCACGTTTCCCGCCTCGTCGGCGACGATCTGGACCTCGACGTGTCGCGGGGTTTCGAGGTAGCGTTCGAGATAGACAGAGTCGTTCGAGAAGTACGCCTCGCCCTCGCGTTTCGCGGACGCGAGTCGGTCGTCGACCTCGTCGGCGCTCTCGACGACTTTCATGCCGCGCCCGCCGCCGCCGCCCTCGGCTTTGATCGCGATCGGGTAGCCGTGTTCCTCGCCGAACACGGTCACCTCGCTCGCCTCGGTGACCGGTTCCGTCGTGCCGGGAACGATCGGCACGTCGGCGGCGTCCATCACGCGCCGGGCGGCCGTTTTCTCGCCGAGTCGCTTCATCGCCTCGCTCGTCGGGCCGATCCACGTGATCCCGTCGGCGTCCTCGACGCGTGCGGCGAAGTCGGCGTTCTCCGCGAGGAAGCCGTATCCGGGATGGATCGCGTCCGCACCCGCGGCGCGAGCGGCGTCGAGGATCGCTTCCTCGTCGAGGTACGAGTCGGCCGCGCGGGCCGGGCCCACGTTGTACGCCTCGTCGGCGTAACGCACGTGGCCGCCGTGTTTGTCGGCGTCGCTGTACACCGCGACGGTGTCGACACCCAACTCCGCGCAGGCGCGCATCACCCGTACCGCGATCTCGCCGCGGTTCGCGACAAGGACCTTCTCGAACATTCTTGTGGGTTGTTTCCACCATGGGCTACCTGATTCTGTCGGTCCGCCGTGATCGAGCCATTCGGTCACACGCACCCGGTGCGGGTCCTGTCGGGAGGATTAAGAGGCCGCGAGCGCGACTGCCGGATATGCTCTCGGCAGGGAACCCGTACGTGTTGCCGTCGGTGGGGGTGGCGGCCGTGGCGTACCTGGCGCTGTCCGTGTTGACCGACCTGTCCGTCCTGCTCCGCATCGGCGTGCTAGTCGGCGTCGGGATCGTTCTCCCGATGGGACTCAACCGTCTGTTGGGCGGAAGCGCGGACTCCGCGGACGGTCCGGACGACGACTCCGACGAGACGGACGACGACTCCGACGAGACGGACGACGACTCCGACGAGACGGACGACGACTCCGACGAGACGGACGACGTCGCCCCCGACGGAAACGCCGACGCGGACGGAACGGATATCGAGGAAACCGCAAACACCCCGGAGACCGAGGAAACCGCAAACACCCCGGAGACCGAGAAAACCGGAGAGGAGCCGACGTGACCGGAGAACGGGGGACTGAAACCGGCCACGCGGATGAGACCGTTGGCCACGCGGACCCTCCACTCGATGACGACCCGACGACGACCCGCCCACGCAGCGACGACCCGACGACGACCCGCCCGTACGCGATCGGCCACCGTGGGTGTCTCGCCGGCGTGCCCGAGAACACGATCCGCGCGGTCACTGCGGCTGCACCGCACGTCGCCGCGGTCGAGATCGACGTCCGGCGGTGCGGATCCGGGGAGATCGTCGTCGCTCACGACCCGACGCTCGACCGAATATGCGGCGTCGACGGCCGTGTGAACGACTGCTCGCTCGACGAGTTACAGCGACACGGGGTCGGCGACACCGACGAGCCGATCCCGACGCTCCGGGCGCTGCTCGATGCGCTCCCGAACCGCGTCGACGTCAACGTCGAGGCGAAAACCGACGGGATCGCCGCCGACGTCGCCGACGCGATCCGTGCCGCCGACAACGACGCGTTCGTCTCCTCCTTTTCGGCGCGGGCACTCGCGGAGTTCCGCGAGGTCGCGCCCGACGTCCGTCGCGGACTCCTTTATAAGCGCTCGTGGCGGCGCGCGCTCGCCGCGGCCGAGCGACTCGACTGCGACCTGTTGCACCCGCACGCCGAGATCGTCGATCGGACCCACTTGCGAGCCGCCGAGGCCGACGGGTTCCAGGTGAACGCGTGGGGCGTCGGCGACCGGGAGACCTACGCGCGTCTGGCCGACCTCGGTATCGACGGCACCATCGTGGACGACTACCGGATCGTCCGCGGGGCGGACGGCCCCGACGTCGTCGCCTCGGACTGAGACGCCGTCCCGGGGGCAACACACGCAGGGCTCGTCTCGCCGCCGTGGACGGGAACGCGGCCCTTATAGGTCGGATCGCCGAATCGGCGGTATGGAGATCGATGAGGGGGGCCTGACCGTGACCGTTCCGGAGGCCCGCGACGGCGCGAGCGAGGGTACCGGCGGCGGCATCTTCTTCAACCCGACCCAGGAGCTGAACCGGGACGTCACCGTCGCGGTCCTCCGCGCGTACCGCGACCGAGAGCCGCGCGCGGCGTCGTACCTCGACGCGATGGCGGCCTCGGGGATCCGCGGGGTCAGAGCCGCCGCGGAGGGGTACGACGTCACCTGTGCGGACGTGGACCCGGACGCCGTCGACCTCGCCCGAAAGAACCTCGCCGAAAACGGCCTTGACGGGGAGACCGTCCACCGCGACGTCAACGCCCTCCTGTACGAGCACGTCTTCGACGTCGTCGATCTGGACCCGTACGGGACGCCGATGCCCTTCGCGGACCCGGCGTTCGCGAACGCGCGCAACCTCGTCTGCGTCACCGCGACCGACACCGCGCCGCTTTGTGGCGCACATCTCAACAGCGGGATCCGTAAGTACGGGGCGGTGCCCCGAAACACCGATTTCCACCCGGAGATGGGCCTTCGGACGCTGATCTCCGCACTGGTTCGGACCGCCGCGCGCTACGACAAGGCGGCTCGCCCGATCGTCTCGCACGTCTCCCGCCACTACGCGCGGACCTACCTCGAACTGGAGTCGGGCGCACAGGCGGCCGATCGCTGCATCGACGAACTGGGCTACGTCGACGCCTGCGAGGACTGCCTCTGGCGCGAGTCGACGCGGGGACTGATCGCCGATCCGGTCGAGGAGTGTCCCGAATGCGACGGGAATCGAGTGTTGACCGCCGGACCGATCTGGCTCGGCCGAACCGCGGAGCCGGCGTTCGCGCGCGCCGTTCACGAGGCGGTGACCGACGACATGGGCGAGGCGAAGCGCGCACGGAAGCTGCTCGAGACGGTCGCCGCCGAGATCGACGAACCGACCCACTACGACCAGCACCGGCTGTACAAACTGTGGAGCGAGTCCGCGATCGGGATCGAGGAGTTCGTTCGGACCCTTCGCGAGGCGGGCTACGAGGCGAGCCGCGCTCACTACCGCGGGACGGCGGTCAAAACGACCGCGTCGATCCCCGAGATGCGGGCGGCCGTGGTCGATGGTGGATCTATTTAGGGTCTCCGCGACTGATACTCCGGTAGCGACGTCGACCCGTCGGCTCGGCCGCCGCGGGCGACACCGATCACAATGCAACAGTACCTCGATCTCGTCGACGACACGCTCTCGACGGGCACGTACAAGCGGAACCGAACCGGCGTCGACACGATCGCGACGTTCAGCGCCCAGTACACCGTCGACCTCTCGAACGGCTTCCCCCTCCTGACGACCAAACGGATGGACGGCTATCGCTGGGACTCGCTCATCCACGAGGTGTTGTGGTACCTCTCCGGCGAAGAGCACATTCGGAACCTCCGCGAGGAGACGAAGATATGGGACGCGTGGGCCGACGACGAGGGGCGTCTCGACACCGCATACGGGCGGTTCTGGCGGCGGTATCCCGTTCCCGAGTCGGGGCTACCGGGTGAGACGTGGCCCGACGACGCCCATCGCTGGATAACCGTCGAGGAGAGCGCGGGGGACGCACCTGACCGTCGCACCTTCGACCAGATCCAGTACGTGCTCGACACCCTCGCGGAGAACCCGAACTCCCGTCGCATGGTGGTGAACGCGTGGCATCCCGCCAACGCCGCCGTCTCGACGCTGCCGCCGTGTCACTACACGTTCGTCGTCAACGTGCAGGACGGGAGGCTCAACCTCCATCTCACGCAGCGCTCGGGCGACGTCGCGCTCGGGATCCCGTTCAACATCGCCGCGTACGCGCTGCTCGCGAACGCGATCGCCGGACGGACCGACTACGACGTCGGCGAGTTCGGTCACACGGTCGTCGACGCACACGTCTACTGCGGACGGGGCGAACGGGGGCGGTGGTACGCCGACAACCTCCCGTACGTACAGGAGCGACTCGCGAACGTCGACGGCGACGACGACTACCTGGCCGTGAAAGACTGGGTCGAGCGGACCGCACCGGACGAGGCGGACGGCGAGGACGGATACGACCACGTGCCGGGGCTGCTCGAACAGCTCTCGCGAACCCCGCGCGATCGACCGCGGATCGAGATCGCCGACGTACCGTTCGACGAGCTGACCTCCGACGACGTCGAGGTCGTCGACTACGACTGCGCGGACGGACTGACGTTCGCGGTCGCGGAGTGATGGCGGGCGAGGACACCACCGGAGCCGGAACCAGTGACCGTCGCGGCGTCGAGTTCGTTCTCGTCGCCGCCGTCGCCGAGAACCGCGTCATCGGCTCGGCGGGCGGGATGCCGTGGCATTATCCGGCGGATCTGGCCCACTTCAAGGCGCTGACCACGGGCCACCCCGTCATCGTCGGACGAACCACCTACGAGAGCATCGTCGACCGGATCGGCGGTCCGCTTCCGGACCGGATCAACGTCGTGTTGACGACGCGGGATCTCGACCTTCCGGACGGAGCGGTCGTCGCGAACGACCCTGCTCGCGCACGACGCCGTGCCCGCGAAGCCGCGGCCGATCTCGGCGTCGAGACGGTGTACGTGATCGGCGGTGCGACCGTGTACGAGACGTTCCTCGACGACGCCGACCGCATGGTCATCACCGAGATCCCGGACGCGCCCGACGGCGACACCCGGTTTCCGGCGTGGGACGACGACGAGTGGGTCGAAACCGACCGCGAGCGGGACGGCGATCTCGCGTTCGTGACGTACGAACGGGTTCACGGCTGACGGTCGGCGATCGACGTGGCCGTGGCGGACCCTTTAACCGCTTTGGCCGACAACTCCGAGTGCGTGCCATCAGTCCCCGCGCGAGTACTCCCGGATGGGAGCGATGACGACGCGGAGAACCCAGGCACGTCACATCCGTCGCGCGAGCGACACGTCCGCCGCCACGCAGGCGGTCGCCCGGCACGAGGGTTTCCCGGTTGACGCGGCACGCCGCCGGAGATGAGACCGGTCGTTAGTGTTCCGGGCGTACATTTCGAGTATACTATTAGAATTATTGGTGAATAATATAGATAACATCACAACCAGTCTATCAGTGAGAGTAGTTATCCAGTAAGAAGCCTTTGTCCAGTCGTATTCTCGGGAAACGGTTGATGAGAATAGCCTGGAATGAGGACTGCCGGGAGTATTGTTTCGCCATGATTAGATGTCGATGCTGAATAGAAAACTCGCATCCTGTAAAGGCGGTATTCGTGATTTCGTGGAATTATTGCTTTCGCTGGGGGTTCATCACACCGTGTGAAAGATTCGTTTTAATCCGATTGCTCTCCGTGCATTTTCGAATAAAAGGAGCCATAAGCACCGAACCAGTTTACACGAACCAAACTTCCGGACTGCACTAGAAAGGTTTCGTAGCGTGATGTAATTTACTCTCTGTCGGAAGACGATGCGTTAGCAAGGTGTCCCTTCGATCGGTGAATTCGCGTGTATACCGACCGTATCCCCCGAGTGAAAGGCCCATCTCGGAAAACCGGTTCAACACGGCCTTCTTGGATCGCTTCAGCTGCCGCCCTCGGCGTCAAGCGATCCATATCAAGACGGGTTGAAACCCGCCCTACTTCGAACGGAAAGTGTGCATCGCTTCCGCCGACGATGGCGAGATCACGTTCATTGGCGACCGCCTCGATTCGTCGTCTGTGCTCGGGATGTTTTCCATTGACTTCGATCGCGTCAAAGGCGGCATCACATTCCCGGAGCGTACTGTTCCTGAACGGATGGGCAATGATTGCCGCACAGTTATGCTCGTGAGCGAGAGCAACCGCTTCAGACGGCTCAAGTTCTCCCGGATCTGTTCGGGATGGGGGGTCTGGCCCTACGACGAGCAAGTGCCCTTTCGTCGTGGATATTTCGATGCCCGAAAGACACGCTGGATCTACGATCGTCTCCCGGCGAAAGAAATCGTGGTTCGTAACCGCAATCCCATCTAGTCCTCGACGGCGGGCGTTCCGGAGAGACAGCCGTACGCCGAACGGATCATATCTAGTAGCAACACCTGGAGAGGAGTGAAAAAACCGACTATGAGTGTGTAGATCGCAATCGAACACACCCGGAGTAGACGGTCGAGTATTATAAAAAGTCAGTGTCCGCTTCTGCCACGCTAGTGATCACTCGCATGTTCCGCGTGCGGTTCAATCACGTCGGCACACATTTCACACGGGACGGAGAACAGGGGATAATGACCGATCGCTCCCGAATCGTTGTCCGGAATCCACAGAGTGGGGACGGTAAGCGGACCCGTAAGGCCCGTACCCTCGCCCATGACCGCGGCTACGAAGTCCTCGACAGCACCGGGGGCGACCACACGGTGGCTCTCGCTGCGGAAGCCGCTAGTCGGGGAGAGGTAGTAGTGGCCTGTGGCGGGGATGGGACGCTCAACAACACCATCCAGGGAGTACGAAACGCCGATCGACTTGAAGATGTCACACTCGGTGTTATCCCGGCTGGTACGGGTAACGACTTTGCAGACAATATTGGTATTCGCGGAGTCAAACATGCCTTTGAAGTCATCGAGAACGGAGAGGAGCGCCAACTCGATCTCGGAATGGCGAACGGCTATCCGTTTCTCAACTCCTGCGTGGGCGGATTAACCGCAAACGCGAGTGCTCGAACATCACGCAGTCTCAAACGTCGTTTAGGTGTACTCGCGTACGTCCTGACTACCTTCTCAATGGTACGAAACTTCGAGGCGCTCACCCTTCACGTTTCGGCCGGTCCCGAGCGGGACCCAGTCTGGTCAGGAGATGCGTTGATGCTTCTTGTGGGGAACGGACGCCGCTTCCCAGGGGAACAGAAGCGACAGGCGAACATGGAAGATGGATTGATGAATGTCGTCATCATCGAAGATCTGCCGACACTAGACTACCTCTCCCGCGGAGCAGCCGATCAACTGCTTCGACGGGGAGCCGACTATCTCACGCGGCTAAAAGTCTCACATCTCCACGTCACCCACGAGAACATCCCCGCCCAATTCAGTCTCGACGGCGGCATGATCGAAGCGACCGAACTCACGGCTGATAGCGATCCGGGAGCAATGCGATTTCTTGTCGGTCCGTCCTACGATCCGACTCCCGGAACTGCTGAATGAGACCATCACGCTAACACACCAACGTGTCCTTCACTAGAACCGTTTGACCGATCTGGTTTTTTTGACATTCGCTCATGGGTAGGAGAATGGTTGTTAATTAGATGAACAGGGTAACGGATAACCGACCGATCTCAGTTCGTTATCACCGAATCGGTACAAACCACGTCAATTACGGTATCCTGCTATCCGGCACTATTTACTCGCTGTCGGATGTCTGTGAAGACATGGCCGACATGACTGTCGAGGAAGCGATGGAGAAGTACGGACCCAGCGAACTCACACGAGACGATCTGCTCGTCCTTGACGGCCCCGGATATACAGAAGAGAACGTTGCTATCGTAACAGGTGGCGGCGTTGGCATCGGCCGGGCTATCGCTCTCGCGTTTGCGGCAACGGGCTCACTGTCGACGCCATCGACATCAACGAGAAGGGCCTCGACCAAGTACGGAGTGAGGCGGCCTCGTTTAGACGTGGGATAGAGTGTCCTCTCTGATCTTTTCTAAATTCTGTCCCGCACTCACGGCGGGCGTATCTGCCTCGAACGCCGTATTGACCCCGTGTCCCTAGATACTCAATTCGTAGCTCAGAGTTCCCTCGGCTATTAGTCTTTGAATCGGCTGGTTTCTGATCCAAGAGAGTCCTCGACCACGAAAGAATTTGTAACGATGGAATAAACGTCAGAGTATGGATACCGAATTCAGCCTCGATATAACTATCGACGAAAAACCCGAATCATCAGTCATTGCAGCATTTCCAGGTCCAGGAATGGCCGGTATTTCAGCAAACCAGTATCTCATTGAGCAGTTGGATCTTCACGAAACAGGTCACATCCACGCAGACGGACTGCCAACAGTCACGCCCTTCTATGAAGGGCGTCCATACCATCACACCCGTCTCTTTTCCAAACCAAAGGCGAACTATACGTTCCTAACGTGCGAACTCCCAATCCCGGCTCAGTTATCCGAACCGTTCGGTCGAACTCTCCTCGACTGGATTGACGAGTCAACCGTTGATGAAGTGACCCTACTCACGACGATACCCTCGCTAGAACTGTTCGAGGAACTGTGGTACATTGCGTCGGATGACTACTACCAACATCGACTCACTGACATCGAGATTGCGGCACTTCAAGGTGGCTTTCTGTCCGGAGTCAATTCGAGCATCATCAACCGAGCGATAGATACGAACCTTCGCGCTGGCGTAATTGCGACATCCGTCAACCCACGACAGCCCCTCGATGGGGGTGCGGCGTTACGGCTCGTTGAAGGACTCGCTCGCATCTATGGATTCGACATCGAGACGGACCAACTCCGTCAGTTTGCGGATCGCACACGCCAACATTACGAACAGCTTGCAGCACACGTCGAATCCCAACAACGGGCCGAAGAGCGAACGGGGCGAACCGAGGATTACGGATTTATGTAACCGTATTAGGGTTGGCTCGCCGTGACCGTCGCCAGCGATAAATAAGCCATCCGACGACAGCGAGAAGCACCGAAAACAGAAGCGTCGTCCCGAGTCCACTGAGCCCCGACAGTGGAGCCACGCCCGGAAGCCGCCGCCACACAGAAACCTCGACCCCCCTGACCAGCCGAAGTGACGTAACGACGAGCAATACGAGTGGAACCACGTATTTCACCAACGGGAGAACGATCGAATCACCGATCTGCTCACGGAGAGCGGACTCATCCTGGATCCACGTGAACACGACGATAAGTGCAATCGCCCCGATCGGTAACGCGTAGGTGCCGACCGTCGAGTCTACCGCATCGAGGAACGGTTGCCCGAACACGGACAGTTCAAACGCACTGTAGCTCAACGCCGATGGAAGGCCTGCAAGAAGGATTACACCGGTCATCACGATACTGGCAGTCCGGCGTGACCAACCGGTCGTCCGCATGGCGCCCGCGACACCGACCTCGAGCATCGACACGGACGGAGCAAGCGCCGCCACGAATAAAAGCCCGAAAAAGCAGACCGCGACGATACCGCCGAGTGGCATGGCTTCGAAGGCCGTCGGAAGCGTTGCGAAAGCGAGTTCGGTTCCTTCTGCAGGATCAAGGCCAAAGGAGAAGACGATCCCGAAGATGACTATTCCCGCGAGGATTGCAACGGTTAGATCTGCCACTGCGATCAGTAACGCCGATTTGGGGACGTTCTGTTCGGGGCCGAGATAGCTCCCATACGTGAGCATCACCCCCATGCCGACGGAAAACGAGAAGAAGACCTGACCGAAGGCTGCACTCCAGATATTCGGGTTCGACAGAACCGCGAGGTCGGGCGTGAGGAAAAATCGTAACCCGTCGAGAAACCCAGGCAGCGTGGCGATGTACACCGCGAGTCCAGCGAGGACAACGAACGTCAACGGAATCAGTACTTTCCCCATGCGCTCGATCCCGTTTTGAACGCCGAGAGAGACGATTATCCCGACGAGAAGCGTGGAAACGACGAAAAACGCGAGGGGCTGATACGTCCCTGTAAACGCTTGGAATGACGTTTCAGCACCGGTGAGTGTGAACGAGAAGAACGCGAGCACCCACCCGGTGATGACCAGATAGTAACTCAGAACTGCGAGCACCGACCCCCCGATAAGCCAGCCGATGATCTCGAACTCGGAGCGAATATTTCGGCAGGCAGTAACGACATCCGCTTTGAGATACCGCCCAACCGAGATTTCGAGGATCATTAGCGGCAACGCAAACGCGAACGCAGCGATGAGGTACGGGACGAGATACGCGCCCCCACCGTTCTGGCCAACTACGGCCGGGAATCGCCAGATGTTACCCAACCCGACCGCAGCACCGATTGCCGCGAAAACGAAACCAATCCGGGACGACCACTGTTCCATGTCTCCTCGCTCAAGAGCACGTGTAATAAAACCAGAAGGCGGACATTCGTCGGGTAGGATCAGGCTACTACCGTGGAACCGGTATTTATCAGCAGTTTGTAAATTTGTGCCAAATGTCGTCTCGAGAAGTCACACTTCGGAGTACAGTCGGCGGGTTCACTGCCGAAGGGCAGCTTTACACCCTCAGCGTATGGTTCATTCTCGCGCTCCGACTGATGATGGGGTTAGCATTCGTTAACGCTGGCCTCGATAAGCTACTCGGCGGCGGATTCAATGCCGCAGGCTACCTCGGAAACGCACCCTCATCGAACGGGAGTCCTCTGGCCGATCTGTTCGTATCAATGTCGCAAACACCGTGGTTCATGGAGTTCATGAACATAGCCGTGCCGTGGGGCCAACTGCTTATTGGGCTCGGCCTACTGGTCGGCTGTCTAACCCGACTCGCCGCGTTCTGGGGGGCGTTCATGATGCTACTGTTTTACTTCGGCAACTGGAATGTAGCTCACGGATACATTAACGGGGACTTCGCGTATATGCCCGTCTTCCTCTCCGTCGCTGCGTTCGGGGCTGGACGAATCTTCGGTCTAGATCGGTACATCGAACAGTACGAGATCGACGGGCAACCGCTCATCGAACGGTATCCGTGGGCCCGTTACTTCCTCGGCTAGCAAGATGGCCACTCACCATTGGCCCCGAAGAGGGTACGCAATCGGATACGCCGCTCGAATCTGTTGATTTATACCCCTCTTCCTTGACGGTGTATCTATGCTCCCGAAGTCCAGTGTATCTCGCGGCTCTATCGGGTTGCTTCTCGGACCAGTCTCGTTTCTCGGGCTGTACCTCACTGCACCGTTCGGGCTTACCTCCGAGGCAGCGGCCGTCCTCGCGAGTACTGCATGGATCGTTATCTGGTGGGTCACCGAAGCGATCCCGATCCCGGTCACGTCACTTCTCCCCATCGTCCTGTTCCCCACGACCGGCGTGATGACGGTCGGGAGTGCAACTGCACCGTACGCGGATCCGATCGTCTTTCTGCTCCTCGGCGGATTCCTCATCGCGCTCGCTATCGAACGCTGGAATTTGCATCACAGACTTTCGCTGCTCATCATCTCGACAGTCGGTACAAGTGGGAAAGGACTTGTATTCGGCTTTATGGGGGCAACTGCCTTTCTCTCGATGTGGATCTCGAATACCGCGACCGCGATGATGATGGTTCCGATCGGTGCCGCAGTCATCGTAGAGCTTACCGCCATGGGCGGTCGGAGAACGCCGCCACTTGACCGTGAAACACTTGAAGAGCCCAACGACCCACGCGATGTCGAGGGGGAACTGCTTCACGGCTTCGAAGTGGATTCGATGGAGCTCCCGAATACGTCGTTCGGGTTGGCGATCATGCTGGGCATCGCCTACGGCGCATCGATCGGCGGGGCTGCAACCCTTATCGGCAGCCCGCCGAACGCAGTTCTCGCCGGTGTGGCAGAGTCGAACCTCGGAATCGAGATCGGATTTCTCGAATGGATGTTGGTTGGCGTACCGATCGCCCTAGTCTTCCTGCTCATCACGTGGGTGTTACTCGTCGTGGTACTTCGACCCACGATTGATCGCCAACCCGGCCGGACTGATGTTATCGAGAAACAGTTGAGCGAGTTGGGCGCGATGACGACTGGCGAGCGGCGTGTCCTCGCCGTGTTCGGACTTGTCGCCGCCGGCTGGATCGTACGCCCGTTCGTTCTTCAGCCCGTCGTACCGATGCTCACCGACGCAATGATTGCCGTCGCCGGAGCCGTGCTCGTCTTTTTGATCCCCGTCGATGGCGACCGAATGCTCGACTGGGAGTACACGTCACGGGTGCCGTGGGGTGTACTCTTGTTGCTGGGCGCTGGATTTTCGCTCGCTCGCGGATTTCAGGAGAGCGGTCTTGACAGCGTCGTTGCAGTTGCGATCGCAGACCTCGGAATTACCGAACTCGTGGGGATGATTCTCCTCGTTTCGACAGTCGTCATCCTGCTCACGAACGTCACATCGAACACAGCGACTGCGTCGCTGTTCATGCCGATCACGTTGAGCATCGGGCTTGCGATTGGCGTCACACCGCTTACGTTGATGGCAACCGCCGCGTTTGCCGCCTCGTTCGCGTTTATGCTTCCTGTCGCTACCGCACCGAATGCCATCGTTTTTGGGAGTGGCTATATGACGATACCACAGATGGCGAAGGTCGGATTCGTCGTTACGCTCCCTGCGGTTCTTGTCATTTCCGCCTTCGCAATCTGGTGGATCCCGCTCGTGTGGACATAGTTCGAAACTCGAAATTCGGGAGTTCGGGGTAAAATGATGAAGATTTCCTCGAGTCTCTTTATACGATCGTCATTGACTATCAGCCACGGTCGTTGATTGTCCGTGCCCAGTTTGAACGGATCCGAACTCCGAACGATGTCTCCTCGCTCCGGTTGCATCTATTCGTCTCGCTCGCTGGGATGCGGTTTGTCCGGAGTGACTGTGTCCCACTCGGCGGGTTCGATTCCTCCATCCTCATCGTCGAGCCGTTCGGTCATCGAGTGGAGGGCATACGCGTCTGCCACCCGGTCGAGATCGTTCGTTATCGCCCAGTACTCTCCCCGATGTCGAACAAGATCACGTTGCTTCAGCCGTGAAAGGGCCGTCCCAACCGTATTCGGATCCTCGTCGATGCCGGTAGCGATTTCCGAACGGGTAAACGCCTTGTCTTGGTTTGCGTATAGATAGGCGAGTACCTGTTCTGGCACGCTCGGACCGCTTGGGAGTTCCCCGGTTTCGAACTCCTCGATGCGAACGGGCATACGCTGTACTTGGCGTGCCAATGTAATCAATGTACGGATATGCTAAAGCCACAATCAGGAGGTACCGGAACTGGCCCAGTGTCGACCCCAGTCTACTTTCACCAGGCCTTCTAGTAGATTCTCGCCCGGTAGTGTTCCGGGCGTACACTATGACTCGCGAGCGCTTCGCTCGCCATGTGACCGCAACCGGAGTTCCCGCCGTATCCGGGGCGTATGTGCCCCTCGGATTGGATCACTCGGATGCGTCAGCGAGCCACTGCTGTAGCTCGGCTTCCTTCTCGTCGTAGATCGTTTCCGGGTGCTTATCCGTTCCCTGCCGCACGATGGCCTTGATCTCCTCGAATAACTCTTCGCAAAGCGATTCTAATTTCTGTGAATCATTCCGGGAGCAGTCGTTCATGATCGGAAAATCACTTCGTTCAGAGCGGGATAATTCGTGGTAGAGCCTGCGAGCGAGCGGTTCGTACAGGTTGGCAACGCGCTTCCAGTCCGCTGTCTCTTCCAGGGATCGCCGTCGATACTCCACGTCGGTACAGATCTTCTCGGCGAAGTTCCACATGTATGTCTCGGTTTGCTCGCTGAAGTAGAACCATCGATTTATCAGCCAGTCCTCTTCGGCATCGATCAGTTTGACGATTATCAAGTGATCGCTGCCGACCGGACCACCGGTGTCGAACACTAACGTAGCTTTGCACCCGTTTATTGGTCGCTTATCTATCGTTTCGCGCACATGGGCCGTTCCCCACGTTATCACTCAAATACGTTCGGAACAATGGTGGATCACGCCGACTTGGTCGACGTGTAGCTCTTTTTTGTCGATACGCTAACAGTGTGTTTTTGCGGGAGTAGCAGCAATTTGTAGGTATGTGAATGTATGTCTGAGGGAGCGAAGCTCCCTCTCCGTTTGCGGCGAGGAGGTCACGTTCGGACGTCTTCTTCGAGTCGGTCCGCGTACTCGAGTCGAAGTTGTCGAGCCTCATCGGTCGAAATTTCGTCTCTTCCTGCTATCTCGTGTGTTATCGGCCGATAGGAACTCACGTCGAAGCCCATCCGTTCGAGGTACTTCCTGACTTGCGGTGCCCGGAGCCCGTCACGGATCGCGGCCTGGACGTATTCCATGAGGGCGTCGAACTCCGGGAGGACGATGGTGTCGGCCGTTACTCTGCCCTCCGTTCCTTCGATTCGGACCTCAGTGTTTTCGAGGTGTTCGAGAATCGACGTAACGTCGTCGGCCAACTTGATGACCTGACTCGGGAGCGCCGCATCGGGCGAGCGCCACTCGACGGTATCGAAGGGGCTCCGGATCTGAACGGGCGTCCACAGCGACGTCTCGGGATCGAAACTCGCTTCGAAGCGCTCTCGCGAGATCCCCGCCCCCTTGGCCGCCTCCTCGAAGGCGGCGTATCCGCTTTGGAGCCTTCGTTCCCAGTCGTCGAGACTGGTACAGTACGGCCACAGGTTGCCCTGATTCGGCATATCTGCATAGGCCATCGATCGATACAGTTGCGACCGGGCACCGGAGGAGAGCGGCGAGCCGTCGAAGTACGGCGACGAGTTGATCAGCGCCAGCGCCGGGTCCAGCGCAGTGAGGGTGTTGAACTGGTCTATCGCCCGTCGAGGTAACTGCTGGATGTGAATGTGAGTTCCCGCACAGTGCCGGATATACTCGAAGCTGTCGCCGATGATCCGCTCCTGGATCCGGGTACGGTCGCTCGGAACGTCTCGAATCTCCGCCGGGCACAGTGGCGTCGCAAGCGGTACGAGCCGTCGATCGGTCGCTTCGGCACGGTCGAGGGCTCCCTCGATTCTGTCGCATAGTTCGTCCCGCGACTGACCGGTCGAATCACACGGACTGGTTTTGATCTCCAGTACCGGTTCGATGAACTCCCGGTCGATCCCGTCCGATCCGTCCACGAGCGGCCCCGCGTCGACCAGCCGACCGTCCCTGTCTACCACCCAGTATTCGACCTCGATACCACGTCGAAGTGCCCCAGGTGTCTCCGTTAGCGTAGTATTGGTCCCGTTGCACGTGTGTTCCTCCATAGTAGGTCGTCCGGAGCCCTACGCGGACCCGTACGTTTGTTATAATACTCATATTCGACCGGAAGTATCGATTATGTTTAACTTTGTAAAACGTCGATGAATCGACAGACGAGTAATGATTTTATTTGGTGACGGCTCGTTTGATGTTGTACACAGAACACATCAGGACGCTTTCGCGGAATTCGAGGTATCACGCTCGGGCAGGTACGGCGTGGTCAGGCATGCATGTGATCACAGTTGACGTCCTCCTCACCCATCAGAGCGAGGTGTTAGCCTTGTAATGTCCATACCACGGTTTCGGAGACTGCTCGTTGATCGTAGTTAGCTGATCATTTCCTGCGTAAAGCGGGAGATATTGGGCGTGAATCATCCGCAGCTTCCCGCTTCGTTTTCCGGGGCCTGACAGTCCGTTCCCACGCCGTCTAGTGATTCACTATGGCGATCTGTTGAAATCCCCTCCTTCAGACGTGATTCAATATCACTCCTCGAGCCAGTTGCAAGCCGGCCTCAGAAGCCGTCCTCGAAGACGAACGTCCCGTCGCGTTGGACGACCTCGCCGTCGACCTCGATGACGGAGTCCTCGCTCATGTCGACGATCATATCGACGTGCTCCGCGGACTCGTTGCGTTCGTTCTCCTCGCCGACGGTCTCCGGGTATGCGGAGCCGACCGCCATGTGAACCGTGTCGCCCATCTTCTCGTCGAACAGCATGTTGTACGTGAACCGGTCGATCTGACGGTTCATCCCGATCCCGAGCTCGCCGAGGTGCCGGGACCCCTCGTCGGTGTCGAGGATGCCGGTGAGGAGGTCCTCGTTGCGCTCGGCGGAATGGGACACGACGGCCCCGTCCTCGAATCGGAGCCGGACGCCCTCGATCTCCCGACCGTACCGGTATAAGGGGAGATCGAAGTACACCTCGCCGTCGACGCCGTCGCGAACGGGCGCGGTGAACACCTCGCCGCCGGGGAGGTTCGCCTCGCCGTAGTCGTTGAGCGTCTCGTTGCCGGCGACGCGCATCGTGACGTCCGTCTCCTCGCCCGATCGGATCCGGACCTCGTCGGCGTCGTCGAGAATCTCGACCATCTCGGCTTGGAACTCCCGCTGTGCGTCCCAGTCCAGCGAGACGGCGTCCCACACGAAGTTCTCGTACGCCTCCGTGCTCATCCCCGCGAGCTGGGCGTGTCCCGAGGTGGGGAACTGGGTGAGACACCACGTCTTCGAGAGGCGCTCGCGTTTGACCTCCTCCATCGCACGGTTGTACGCGGCGTTCGTCTCCGGGGCGACGTCGGCGTCCTCGGAGACGTTCGCGCCGCCGCGCGCGATGACGAACACGTCGGTCTCCTCGTACAGCGCGAGCCGGTGGCTCGGCTCCTCGAACTCCTCGGCGGCGCGTTTAAATGCGCGGTCCGCGCGTTTCGAGTAGTTGAGATACACCGGATTCGCACCGCGGTCGCCACACGCCTCGTGAAGCGCGACCGCGAGCTCCTCGGCCTCCTTCGGCAGCTGAATGACGACGTTGTCGCCGGCCTCGATCCCGGTCGAGTGGTCCGCGATTATCTCCGCGTGCTCTCGGATGCGTGCGTCCATACGGGTCCGTCTCAGCCCGACAAATTACCCCTTTTGGAACCGGACTCGGCGATCGGAGCGAGCCGACAGTCAGGAACCGAACAGCCGCGCACCGATCACGGGCGGGAACACGCCAGCAAACCGGGCACGGACCCGTCCGGCGCGTTCGGACCGCAGGCGCGCCGCGTCCGAAACGCTTTCACCGCGAGCGCGCGCCCATCCGGCAATGCTCGAACGCATTCCGTTCGTTCCCGCGGGAACGACGCTCCCGCCGCTGCCGTACCTCGTGGCCGTCCTCCTCGCGGCCGGCGTCGTCGCGCTCGCGCTCCGACGGCGACCGCCGTCGGTCACCGGCCGGCACGTGCTCGGACTCGCGCCGTGGATGGTGCTCGGCTCCACGCTCCACGTCCTGTACGTCGTCGACGCGCTCCCTGCCGTGCTCGCCCCGCTTGCGGGCTCGCCGACCGTCTACGCCACCGTGGGAACGCTCGCCGGGGCGACCTGGCTCCTCGCCGAACGGTCTTCCGCGGTGAGCGGACGCGTGCCGACGACGCTGGCCGTGGTCGGGGCGCTCCTCGTCGCGCCCGTCGTCGCGCTCGCCGCCCTCGGCGGCGTGTCCGGGACTGGTGCGTTCTGGGCCGCAGTGGCGGTCCTGGTGTCGGTCCCGGTCGCCGCCGCCGCGTGGACGGTGCTCACTCGCGCGATCCCCGAGACGGCCGTCACCGGTGGCGTCGGGGCGCTCGCGGTGTTCGGTCACGCGCTCGACGGCGTCTCGACGGCCGTCGGGGTGAGCCAGCTCGGCTTCGGCGAGCGAACCCCCGTCTCTCGGGCCATCCTCGAACTCGGTGGTGTCCCCGCCGTCCCCGTGCTCGGTGAGGGGTGGGTGTTCCTGCTGGTCAAGCTGGCGGTGGCGAGCGCGATCGTCTGGCTGTTCGCGGAGTACGTGCGCGAAGAACCGGCGGAGGGATACCTCCTGTTGGGGTTCGTGGCCGCCGTCGGTCTCGGTCCCGGCTCACACAACCTCCTGCTGTTCTCGGTGGCGGCCTGAGTGCGGACCGGGCGGGATCCGAGCCGACGTCGGGCTGCGTCAGCGCGGCTCCACGGTGAACGTCGTCGTGTCCGGCTGCGGTCCGGACCCGGATCCCGACATCGGAACGGACGCGGCCGGCCGGCTCCCGGTCGAACGTGTCGCCGCCGGGCGTTCCGTCGGCCGCGAGGTCGTCGGGGTCGGAGTCGCCGAAGCGACTGCAGGGCGGTGAGCGGTGGTTGAGTCGGTTCCGTCGGTTCCGTCGGTTCCGTCGATGCGGGTCGTGTCGATGCGGGTCGTGTCGATGCGGGTCGTGTCGGTGGGAGTCGTGTCGTTAGGTGTCATCGGATCGGGTGGGCGGTTGTGGTGGTCGCTGGATCGTTCCGTTCGTGGCGGGGCGTGCGTCGACGTGTACGTGTACGCTCATCGTGGTCGGACGAACCGAAGCCACCTATATTAAGTTAATGATTTATAATGATAATACTGATCAACGTGTTTAAATGATGCATGATGACGTGTGACAATATCCGTCGAGCGGGCCGCGTCCGTCTCCGTCCGTGCCGATCCGCGGGGGACGGATCCCGAGGCCGAACCGTCGGCTTATAAATCGGCGGCGTCCGTCGTGGACGCATCGTGAACGAGCGCGAGGCCCTCCGGTCGATCGCCGTCGACCTGCCGCACGCGGGCGACGACGCGGCCGTCGTCGACGGAACGGTGATCACGACCGACATGCTCCACGAGCGGACCGACTTCCCCGCGGGGACGACGCGGTACACCGCCGGATGGCGGGCCGTCGGCGCGTCGCTGTCGGACGTCGCCGCGATGGGTGCGGAGGCGACCGCCGCGGTCGCCGTGTACGCGGACGAGCGGTTCGATCGCGACGAACTCGACCGGTTCATCTCCGGTGCGGTCGACGTGTGTGCGGCCGTCGACGCGGAGTACGTCGGTGGCGATCTGGACACGCACTCGGAGTTCACGACCGCAACGACCGCGATCGGGACGGTGACCGAAGCGGGAGCGGTCCGTCGTTCGGGAGCGGGACCGGGCGACGCGCTCTGTGTGACCGGCGAGTGGGGACGCTCGGCCGCTGCGCTCCGACTCTTCGAGCGCGACACCGCCGAGTCGATCGAGCGCGCGAACGGCCTGTTCCGGTTCACCCCGCGGGTCGAGGCGGGCCTCGCGCTCGCGAGACGGGCGACGGCGATGATGGACTCCTCGGACGGACTCGCGCGGTCGCTGCACCAGCTCGCGGAGGCGAGCGGCGTCGGCTTCGCGCTCGAGCGTGACCGACTCCCGATCCATCCGGCGGTCGACGACGTCGCGATCGACGCCGACGACCGGTTCGGTCTCGCCGCGACGTTCGGAGAGGACTTCGAGCTGGTGTGTGCGATCCCGGACGACGTCGTCGACGACGCCAGACGGGCGTGTCCCGCAGGGCTCGTCCGCGTCGGCTCCGTCGTCGACGCCGACGAGGGCGTGACCGTCGACGGCGAGCCGCTCCCCGACGAGGGGTACACGCACGGCTGACCGAGCGGTTCCCGACTCCTGGCCCGCTTCGACTCACCGGAGTCTCGCATGGTCCACCGGTATCAACCGCGCCGGAACGCAACCCTTACCGCCGGCCTCGCCGCAGTCGGAGTATGCGCGACCACTTCGAGATCCGGGACCACGACGCCGCCGGGCGGATCGGCCGGCTGGCGGTCCCCCGCGCTGGCGTCACCGTCGAGACGCCGGCGCTGTTGCCGGTCGTCAACCCGAACGTCGTCACGATCGAGCCGTCCCGGCTCCGCGAGGAGTTCGGCGCGGAGATGCTGATCACCAACTCCTACATCATTCACAGCACGGACCGGATCCGCGACCGGGTGCTCGAGGAGGGGCTCCACGAGTTTCTCGGGTTCGACGGCGCGATCATGACCGACTCCGGCTCCTTCCAGCTCGCTGAGTACGGCGACATCGACGTGACGACCGCCGAGATACTCTCGTTCCAGCGCCGGATCGGCAGCGACGTCGCCACCCCCGTCGACGTGCCGACGCCCCCGGACGTCGACCGCGAGCGCGCCGAACGGGAGCTGTCGACCACCCAGCGGGCCCTCGCGGACGCCGAAGCCGCCGATACCGGCGAAATGCTGATCAACGCCCCCGTCCAGGGGTCGACGTTCCCGGACCTTCGCGAGCAGGCCGGTCGCCACGCCGCCGATACCGACCTCGACGTGTTCCCGGTCGGCGCGATGGTCCCCATGATGAACGCCTACCGCTACGCCGACGTGGTGGAGGCGGTGATGGGGGCGAAGCGCGGACTCGACCCCGACTGCCCGGTCCACCTGTTCGGCGCGGGGCACCCGATGATGCTGGCGCTGGCCGTCGCCGCGGGCTGTGACCTGTTCGACTCCGCGGCGTACGCGTTGATGGCGCGGGACGGCCGGTACCTCACCGTCTCGGGGACCGAACACCTCGAGGAGATGGCGTACTTCCCGTGTTCGTGTCCGGTGTGTGCGGACCACACGCCCGCGGAGCTCCGCGACAGACCCGACGACGCCGAGCGCCTGCTCGCCGAACACAACCTCCACGTCACCTTCGAGGAACTGCGACGGATCAAGGCGGCGATCCGGGACGGGAGGCTGCTCGAGCTCGTCGACCGTCGCGCTCGCGGCCACCCCGCGATGCTCGACGGGTACCGAGCCCTGCTCGATCACGCGGAGCGACTGGAACGAACCGATCCCGTCTCGAAGGACACGTTCTTTTACACCTCCCACGAGTCCGCACGGCGGCCCGAGGTCGACCGGCACCACGACCGGCTCTCGCGGCTGGCGGTTCCCGGCCGACTGCTCGTCACGGAGTCGAAGGCCCCCTCGACCCACGACTACGACGCGGTGTGGCGGCTGAAGCCGCCGTTCGGGCCGTTTCCGCGCGCGCTCTCGGAGACGTATCCGCTGACTGCGGAGGTCCCGGACCGGACCGACGCCGCCGCACAGGCGGCCGCCGCGGAAGGGGTCCGTCGGCTCGTCGAGGCGAACCCCGACACCGCGGTGACGGTCGGACACGACGACTGGGCGACGGCGGCGCTCGACCGGATCCCCGACGAGGTCGACGTCGAGAACCTCGCGGAGCTGGGTCGATAGCGATCCGAGCTGGAAGAACGTAATTGGTCGCTGATCACGTTACCGCGCGGACGGCGATCACTCCGACAACGTCGATCGAGTGCCCGACGACGGCATCCGTTTCGTGTAGTCCCAACTGTGGAGTCGGTCCGGCTCGATCCGGACGTGGACCTCCTCGCGCTCCGAGCGGAGGAGCCGATCGGCGAGGCCGCTGTCGGTCCCGCCCAAGTACCGGTCGAGAAGCGATCGGAGGAGTCGCTTCTCCTCGTCGATCGAGACCGTCGCCGGACCGCGACCGCGAACTCCCTTGTACGGCGGGTCGTTCGTCGACACCTCGAACGCGACGCGGTCGTCGTGTTCGAGAAACCGGACGACGTCGGCGTTCGCGCCGGTCGCACAGTGGATCGCGCCGTCCCACGCGAACCACAGCGAGACGATCCACGGCTCGTCGGCCGGGGTGCGGCAGCTCACCCGAACCGGGATCCGTGCGTCGTCGAGGAACTCGTCGACGCGATCGCGGTCCCACTGGCCGGTGATATCCATGTGGGAGCGACGGAGCGATCCGCCCTAAACCCATCGTCGAACCGGACGGGGGTTCGGGGTCGTCCGTTCGCCGGCAGCACAAAAGCTATTCGCCGACCGGGAGGTATACGTGGTATGCGTATCACCGAGGTCGAAGCGATCCCGATCGCGATCCCGCTGGAGACGCCGGTGTCGTTCGCGACGCGAACGATACACTATCGTGACCACGTGATCACCTACGTCCGGACCGCCGACGGCGTGGAAGGAGTCGGCTTCTCGCTGGGATACGAGTCGGCGGGTCTCCTCGCCGACACCGTTAACGACGTGCTCGCGCCGATGGTCGAGGGCGAGGACCCTCGCGACACGGAGCGTCTCTGGCGTGAGATGTTCGACGGGACCGTACAGGTCGGCCGCAAAGGGGCGCTCCTCCGCGCCATCTCGTCGCTGGACATCGCACTGTGGGACCTGACTGCCAAGGCGGCGGAGATGCCGCTTTATAAGCTGCTCGGTGCCCACAGTGACGCCGTTCCGGCGTACGCCTCGGGGGGTTACTACCGCGACGAGAAGGGCCACGAGGGGCTCCGAACGGAGGTTCGGCGATACGTCGACGCCGGACACGAGACGGTGAAAATGAAGGTCGGCCGCCGGTCAGCCCACGAGGAGGCCGACCGGGTTCGGGCCGTCCGGGAGACCATCGGCGAGGAGCGAACGCTCCTGTTGGACGCCAACGGCGCGTGGTCGTCGGCACCGGAAGCACTGCGTAACTGTCGAGCCTTCGCGGAGTTCGACCCGTACTTCATCGAGGAGCCGGCGATGCCGGACAACGTGGATCTCCTGGCGCGGATCAACGACGGGCTGTCGTATCCGGTCGCCACCGGCGAGCTCGAATCGACCCGCTACGGGTTCGCGAACCTGCTCCGATCGGACGCCGCAGGCGTTCTCCAGCCCGACGCAACCGTCGTCGGTGGGATCACCGAGTGGCTGAAAGTCGCCAACACGGCGGCGACGTTCGACGTCCCGATCGCGCCGCACTACAACTGGAACCTGCACACGTCGCTGCTGTGTACGATCGAGAACGGGACGTGGGTGGAGTACTTCTACCGGGATCAAGACGTCAAGGTGTTCGACGACGTCGTCGTCGATCCGATCGAACCCGAGGACGGAACGATGCACCCCCCGGACCGTCCCGGACACGGGGTCGAGATCGATCGCAACGCGGTCGAACGGTTCCGGGGTGTTCCCGATGGCGGCGCAGGCGGTGCCGACGGTGCTGGCGGTGCTGGCGGTGCTGGCGGTGCTGGCGGTGCCGACGAATCGGTCGAGGAACGCTGATCCGGACGTCGGCTCGAACCGGATCGCGTCCCCAACGCCGCTCCCGGCTGTCGGTTCGGTGTCGACACGTCCGTCGCGGTAGCCCGGCTCGGTCCGGCTCCGGAACACAAGAGAGTTGACCGTCCCCCCGTGAGAGAGCGTATGACCGAGTACTTCGAGGTTCACGAACGCGACGGCGCGGCCCGGCTCGGCGAGCTTCGACTCGCTGACCCGGTAACGACGCCGTCGCTCGCGGACCCGTTCATCGAGGACGCGGGGAGCCTCTGGGCCCGCGAACAGGCGGTCCCCGACGGCGACGCCGACGAGCTCACCGTCCTTCCGCACCGCGGGTTCCCGGCCGGCACCCGCGAGGAGGTCCGCGAGTCGTTCCGGGTGGACCACCCGAACGTCGGGTTCCCGTCCGCCGCCGTCGTCGACAGCGAAACCCCGCGGGACGTCGGCGCGGACGCGTACGTGCTCTCCGACGCGTCCGGGTTCGTCGGCCACGGCGAGGCGTTCCGCGACGCGGTCCTGTCGGCGAAGGAGACGCTGCCGGCCGACACCGCCCTCTTCCTCTCCGGCGTCGCGACCCCGGGGAACGTCGCTCTGCTGGCGTACGCGGGCGTCGACCTCGTTGACGGCTCGCTCGCGCGGACGAAGGGGGCACAGGGACGGTATCTGACGAGCGACGCCGAGCACTTCCTGGCGGACCTCGAGGAACTCCCCTGTGCGTGTCCGGCCTGCGCGAAACCGCGAGCGGAGTTCGATCGCGGGGACTGCATCGAACACAACGTCAACGCGCTGGAGGCCGAACTCCGGCGCGTCCGCGAGCGGATCCGCGCGGGTCGCCTCCGGGACTACATCGAGGGACAGGCGCGCCACGAGGAGTGGCTCACGGCCGCGTTCCGCGAGTTCGACGACCAGTGGGGATACCTCGAGGAGCGGACGCCGATCCTCCGGGACGCGGAGCTGACAGCGGCGACCGCGGAGACGCTCGACCGCGTCGAGATCCGGCGGTTCGCCGACCGGGTCACGAGCCGCTACCGCAATCGGTTCACCGACCAGCCGCTCGTCTTGGTGCCGTGTTCGGCGACGAAGCCGTACAGCGACTCCCAGAGCCACCGCCAGTTCCACGACGCGATCCAGTGGCGCGGCCACACCGTCTCGATGACCTCCCCCATCGGCGTCGTTCCCCAGGAGCTGGAGACGACGTATCCGGCCCAACACTACGACGCCGTCGTCACGGGCGACTGGTCGGAAGACGAGATCGGCTTCGTCGCCGAGGTGCTCCGGCGGTACCTGGCGCGCAACGACTACTCCCGCGTTATCGCACACGTCCCGGCGCACGGCTATCGAGAGATCTGCGAGCGCGTCGAGTCGGATCCGGAGATCGACGTCCCGTTCGAGTACACCTGCGGCGACCACCCGACGACCGACGCGTCGCTCGCCGCGCTCGACGAGGCGCTCGCGGGCGAGCCGGCCTACAGCAAGCGGGAGCGCGAGCACAACACGGTCAAAGCGATCGCGGACGTCCTCATCGGCGACGGCGCGGGCGACGACCTGTTCACGGAGATCCGTACGACCGGTCGCTACCCCAAGCTGCAGGTGTGGGCGGACGGGTCGGCCGCCGGCACCGGAAGCGGCGCAGGAGGCGGGACGGGCGACCAGCTCGCGACGATGGTTCCCCAGTACGGCACGCTCTCCTTTACCCTCGCCGGGGCGCGCCGCTGGGTCGAAAGCGACGCCCCGACGAGACGCATCGAGATCGACGGCTTCGTCCCCCACGGCTCCGTGCTCGCGCCGGGCGTCGTCGATGCCGACCCCGACATCCGCGTCGGCGACGAGGTCGTCATCGAGGGGCCGAAGGCGTTCGCGGTCGGACGCGCGGAGATGTCCGGCCCGGAGATGCGCTCGTCGACCCGCGGGGTCGCGAGCACCGTCCGCCACGTCGACGAGACGTAGCCACGCCGGCCCGCGCGCCGACTCACTCGCCGCTCTCCTCGACTGCGTGTGACGCGACGCCGTAGTACCCCGGCCCCTCCGCTTCCAGCGGTTCGGCGATCACGAGGTCCTCGGCGTGGACCATCACCCACGGAACGGCCCAGTCGATCAGCACGGCCTCGGTGTCGGGATCGACGTCGGCGTCGGCATCGAGTCCCTGCAACAGACGGGCGATCTCCGGGACCGTGTACATGAGATCCGGCTCGAACAGCTCCGCAGGGGTGTAGAACTCACACGGGAACGTCTCGTCGAACGTCGACTTCGGTTCGGGCATGCGCGGCGGTACGTCCGGGGTTCCGTAAACGCTGCCGGTCCGGATCGATGCGAGCGGGTCCGGGCAGTCCCGAACGGACGGGCTCGTCGCTGGCGGTGGCGTCGTCGCGAAAGAAATCGGGGTTCGGCGCGCCGGTCGGGTCCGGTGGACGCTTACTCGAACAGCTCGACGGCCTGCTCGTAGCGGGCGGACGGCTCCTCCCAGTCGACGACCTCGAAGAAGTTGTCGACGAACTCGCCGCGAGCCGGGCCGTAGTCGTGGTAGTAGGAGTGCTCCCAGACGTCCAGCGCGAGGACGGGGTGACTGCCCCAGAGCGCGCCCTGGTCGTGTTTGTCGACGACGACGTTGCGAAGCTGGTTCGAGAAGCTGTCGTACACCAGAAGCGCCCAGCCGCCGGCCGCGGAGGCCGCCGCCTCGAACTCGCCCTTCCAGGCGTCGTACGAGCCGAAGTCCTCCTCGATCCGGTCGGCGAGCGCGCCCTCGGGCTCGTCGCCGCCCTCGGGGCTCATGCTCTGCCAGAACAGGTCGTGGAGCACGTGTCCCGAACCGTTGTGCGTGACGCTCCGGAGCGCCCCGCCGGACGAGGAGAAGTCGCCCTCGGAGCGGTTCTCGGCGAGCGTCTCCTCGGCGCTGTTCCAGCCGTTGACGTAGCCCTGATGGTGGGTGTCGTGATGCCACGTCAGCACCTGCTCGGAGAGATGCGGTTCCAGCGCGTCGTACTCGTACGGAAGCGGATCGAGTTCATAGCTCATACCTGAATCACCTATCCGTTCGATCGGTGGGAAACATGTTAAAGATAATGTGTGTCACGATGGCATACGTCACCGGACGTGGGGGTTACCGGAGACGTCCGGGCGCGAGCGGTTGGGTTGCGGTTCCGTCCCGTGATCGACCGGATCAACGTCGATACCGTCGCCGTCGATGTAACTGCAAACAGTTACGAGGATCGCATCCGAGGGAGCCGGATCCGGCACGAAACCGCGCGGCGCGAAAATGCGCCGCGCGCGTACGGTGGGACTGGGATTCGAACCCAGGAAGCCGTGAGGCTACCTGCTTTCAAGGCAGGCGCAATGGGCCGCTCTGCCATCCCACCACGGATCGAGGTGTCGAGGCCGCCCGACTAATGGGTGTCGGTGTCGATCGAGTGCCGGGACGACGTCGCTCCCGATCGCGTCGCAGGTGCGCTCCGATCCGACGGCTATTGAACGCGGTGCCCTCGACGGTCAGTACAGGAGATCCACGTACTGACCGGTCCATCGAATTGCTCGCTATCTGTCAGGAACACCCTGCGAGATACAGAGGATGGAACTAGAAGAGTGCTGCTACAGAGGTTCTTGATACGGCTCAGACACGGAGTTGGAATTGACGTAGCACTTGTCTATGACGCTCTGGTATTCAGTGGGATCCTTGGTACAAACGTTGGAGGATGCGAACACGCTCTTCGCTCGTTTTAACATCTCCCCCATCGATTTCAGCGCTATGTCTAGCTCTGACAAGGCCCCGAGGTCTGCAGTCTTGGGGACGGAGATCTCGGAGACGGAGATTCAGGACGGTCTCACTCGGGCAGAGTATGGGGTGTTAAGCCTCACGAACGGGAACGAAACGTACGGAATCCCTCTCTCATTTGGATACGACGAGACGATCGAAACGATATATTTCATGTTGGCATTCGATGAGGGTAGCAAAAAGCGGGAGTTTTTGCAGACCACTCGGACAGCGAGTTTGACAGTCGTAGATACAGACCTCCCTGATAACTGGACAAGTGTTCTGATCACCGGCCCGGTCACTCCCGTTCCAACAGATGAAACTACGACAGCGTACGCGGCCCTCGCTGATACTGCTGAGTTCCCTGCTATGTACACGTTTGAGGAGTATTTCGATATGGAAACCACCGAGCAGTCACTGTATCAACTTACAGTGGAATCTCTCTCGGGCCGACGTTCGACCCCAGAAGAAGCGTGATGAACCATACAGAATAGCCCAACAGTTCAACGGATAGCCGATGCGAGATGAACGCGGTGTATCTCGCACGGGTATCGAAACACTCTCTGGCGTGGGAGAACCCTCAGCGGTCGCGTCACATTCATCGCTGGCCGGCGGATTCACGACGATCGGGTCCGGAAAACGCGATCTCGGGCGGAGTCCCGGTGCTTAAAAGACGGAGAGATACTCCTCGATGGTCTTTCGCTCTTCGTCGGTGAGGTCGAACAGATCGTAGACGGTGTCGTCGATCTCGGCTTCGAGGTCGTCGATGCTCGTCTCCTCGACGGTGCGCCGATCCGCTTCCAACGCCTCGACGAGTCGTTCCACACCGTCTCGCGAGCGCGGGATCGGGATCGACGTCTCCTCGCCGCTCCGTACGTTCCGCCCGGCGACGGCGGCACGAACGTAGTTCGCGCGGAGCTCTCGCTCCTCGGTATCGCCTCGGTCGATCAGCGGATCGGTGATCTCGTCGGACCGACCGGCGCGTACGACGAGTCGACCGTCTTCGTTCCGCTGGACGTCCGGATCCACCGGATACCGTCGCGTCTGCCACGTGTAGTCGATATACTCCAGATCGCCCTCGAACCCACCGAGATACGCCGCCGGGAACCGGTCCGCTTTGCTACTCAGATCGATCGTCTCGACGATGCGACGAACCGAGTCTCGCAGCTGGGTCCGTTCCGGCCCTGCGAGGTCCAAGACACACGGTAACTTCTCTACGAACTGCGATCGGTACTCGTGTGCGCCCGATATCTTCAGGGCCGCTATCTGTTTGAAGTAGAACTCGACGGCGTTCGAGTTGAGCTGTGACGCGACCACTTCCGCTCGGTCCTGATACTGCTCGGTGAGATCGGTCCCGTACGCGGTCGTGAAATACCACGTTCCGGACTCGTCCATCATGAACGGGGTTCTCCCTTTCGAGATCGCCGGTTGGATGATCTTCGGTTGTTCGAACTTCTCTAAGTTCTGGGATCGCCCGAACTCCCACCACGTTTCGCTGTCCTCCCAGTTGCCTCGTTCCCGAGCGCGCAGCGAGTCCTCATGCGATCTGAAATAGTCCCACGAGCGAGGGAGCTCCGTACGGAGTTCCGATTTCGAGTAGAGCGTCGCCGTCGACTCTCCCGTCTCGGTCTCCGTTACGTGGTACGGATAGATGACGTGGAGGCCCGACCAATCGCCTCGCCATCTTCCGACGTCCTTCCCTTTTAAGAACGGCCGAAGGAGATCGGTTTCGATCTCGTACTCGGTCGATTCCCCGGTTGGGACGACGGTAACGACGCCGCTCGTGTCGCCCGCTTCCACCCGGTCGGCATCCAATACGTCGACGACGTATACCTTGTTCGCGCTCGTTCGAACCCCTTGGAACACCGCATCGGTGACTTCTCCGACGGAGTGGGTCGATCCGGATTCGAGTTTCTCAAAGATCTCCCACTCGGTTTCGGGCATGAGCGACCAGAACCCACCGTCCAACCGAGATTGCGGGAAGTCGAACACGTCGATATGTCCGTCGGAATATCCCGGAACCGTACGATACTGAGCGACCGTCTCGATGACCGCTTCGTCGACGTGTCGACCGCTCCGTTCATCGACGTTGGCTTTGACTCGGATACAGCGGACCGTGTTCTCCTCTCTCGACGCCGCCGACGTCTCACGCTCCAATACGAAGATCGCCGGACAGTTCATCGCGTCCTCGAACACGCCGGAGTTACGGAAGTCGTACATCTCCTCCAGTTTCGTCCCGTGAAGGATCTCGTTTCGCATACCCGCTCCGTAGTCCGTGTTCATGAACTGGTTCGGAGTGATGTATCCGAGACGACCACCCTCGGACAGCATATCTATCCCCCGCTCCGTGAACAGACAGTAGAGATCGTAATTACCGATCGCGGAATCGTAGAGCTCACCGAGGAACCGCTTCTGTCGCTCGGGGAGGTATTGAACCCGTACGTACGGCGGATTCCCGACCACGTAGTCGTACTCCATGTAGTTTTTCACGACGAGCGCGAGCACGGTGTCCTCGAACATCTTGAACAGTCGTCCGTCGCCGTGGTCCTCCCGCAGGTATCGAACCGTCGCGAGGATGTCGTCGACGTACGGCTCGAAGAACGCCTCGATACCGTCGTACTCGCGGGTCGTGTAGCGGTGAACGCCTTCATCGAGCCCACCGTGATACTCCCACATCCCCTCCCGCATGTGGTACTTCACGACGTCGAGGACGCCCTGCAGCGCCGCGAAGTACTCCCCGAAGTTCCGGACCCCGGCGTTCACCCGCGCCGTGTCGTATTTCGGCATCCGCACGCGCTGGACGAGGAACCCGTCTTCCGTCTCCCCGTTCGTGACCTCCTCCTCGTCGACCTCGATCGGAAGCGGCACCGGTATCTTCACGTCCTGATTGTCCTCCGTGATCGAGTCGAGGGTCATCTGCGTCTGCCCGTCGTCGCCCAGATCGATCCCGGTCAGTTCGCGCTCGTTCCGGAGGGAATCGGTGCGGAAGATCGGCAGCCGCCGGATCGTGAACTCCGGCGAGCTCCGCTTCGCCTCCCGGTACTCCGGCAGGATCGCGACCATAAACCGGATCTGCGCCATCAACACGGCGAACGGATGGATGTCTAACCCGACGATGTGCGGGCGCGTACACAGCTCCGTGATCGCCGCCGCCCAGTCGGGATCGTCCTCGTACCGCCGAACGTCCTCGAGGTACCGATCGACCGCCTCGACCAGAAACGTCCCGGAGCCGCACGACGGATCGATGAGCCGTTCCTCGGAGACGCCGACGTCGTACTCCACGCCGTCCATGATGTAGTCGATCACCGGCTGGGGCGTGTAGAACTCCCCGAGCGCCTGCCGCGTCTCCGGGTCGAAGTACCGCTGGTACAGATCACCGAGCGGGTCGCCCTCGATACGCGAGAAGTCGAACTTCAACACGGCGAAGGAGACGTGTGCGATCGCTCGACTGAACCGCTCGCGAGTCGCCGGAGTGACGCGAGTCACGTCGCTCCCCTCGGCCGCGACCTCACGGAACCGATTGTACGGGTTGTCGTGCTGGCTGGCGGTCTGTTCGCCGAACCCGTCCGTCCACCAGACGAAGATGTCGTCCTCGAACAGGCTCTGAACGAGCTGGTTCCGCATGTCCTCGATCATCCCGTTCGCGGCGATCGGATACGCGTCCAGCTCGATCGTCCCGCTGAACCCCCCGAGCTCGTCGAAGTAGCGGCGGAGCCCCGTTTCAGTGGGGAAGAAGTCGTGGTCGTCAGTCGCCTTGGCCAACAGGAGCCGAGCGAGCAGCGCGTGCCCGGACTCCAGACAGAACATGAAGTCCCGCAGCGATCCCTCCCCGTCGATGAACGGCTCCCAGGAGTCCGGGATCTCGTCGGGCTCGCTGGCGTAGCTCGCCTCCCAGAAGTCGTATGCACCCGTGACGAACGTCGCGTCCTGCTCGTCGCGGAGTTCCACGAGCAGGTCCATCATCGCCGTCACGAGGTCGGCGAAGGGGCTGTCCTCCTCCAACCGGAACGTCTCGAAGAAGTGTTCGCGACCGAGCGCGCCGTCGAGCTCGACCGCGTCGAGTCGGTCGAGGAACGCGGTGACGCTGTCGGGATCGGTGACGTCCCACTCTGGCTTCCGAAGCGCCGCGTCGAGATCGGCGGCCTCGCGTTCCGTCGCGTCCCCGAGTGCGACCGTGAGCAGCCGTCGGTGGCCGTCGCGGCGATACAGCCGTAGCTCCGAACCGTTCGTGAGAACGCCGTAGTCGGCTTTGAGCTCGTCGACGTAGTGGAACAACTGGGCCTCGTGCGGCGCGAGGTCTCTGTCGGTCGTTTTGAACTCGTACACCGCGGTGACCGACTCGTTTGCGTCGAGCGTCACGTAGTCCGGCCGTCTGTTGTCGGGGAGCGTCCACTCGCTTCGCAGGTCGTGTCCCGCACCGTCGTAGCCGAGCAGGGCGTAGAAGCGCTCGTTGAGAAACGCGTTCTCAACGTCCTTCTCGCTCATATCCGCGTCGAGTCGGGACGCGATCCCGTGGAGAGAATCGAGGATCGCGGACGTGTCGGGCATGGATCCCCCGAAACGGCCACACGGTAAAAAGGTTGTATCGGCCGGGCGGTGGCCGGCGTCGACGTCGGTCGGTTCTCACCCCGACGCGTCCGAGTCCGCGCTCAGTCGAACGCCGCCACGAACTCGCCCTCGGCGACCGGGTCGGGCACGGACGACTCGCCGTCCTCCTCGCCGGGTGCGAGCGACGCGTCGAGCGCGACCCGCGCCGCCCCCGTCTCGTCGATCGCGTACGCGACCGCGCTGTGTCCCAGATCGGCCTCCCATATCCCGCCGTCGTCCAGGCCGGCCGTCGCGCCCCCGGCGTACCGGAGGCGAACCACCGTCTCGGGCCCGTCTCGACCGAGGACCTCGATCCGGTCCGTTTGGTAGTCGATGCGCAGGATATGACCCGATCCGCGTTGATCACAGAGGACGTCGTGGGTCACGTACGCCTCCTCGAAGGCCGGGACCCAGTCGACGAGCGCGTCCTCGTCGAACGCGGTCGGCGGGTCCGGGTACGGGACCGTCGTCGCCGTCTCGTACGTCCGCGTCTCGTCGTTCATCGTGACCTCGATCGTCTCCGATTCGACGTCGCATTCGGGACGGATCGGTTCGCCGTCGAACCGGTCGGCGACGGCGGGACCGTCGTCTCCGGTTGGGGGAAGCCGTGAGCAGCCGACCAGACCGGTCGTCGCCGCCGCAGCGAGGGCGGGCAGGAGCGTGCGTCGTCGCATACGTCCGTCATGGATCGGGGCCGACATATATCCGACCGAGGCACAAACGCGCGTCGTAGTCTCGCGTCCGTCTCCTCGTGGGACCCGGTCGATCGCCGAGACGGCTCCGTCTGTTCGTCACCACCACTCCGGGAGAACTCTTGTTGTGCTTCGTCACTCCCGCACCAACCGCTCGTCGCCGTCCTCGACCACGACGTCGAGGCCGTGGTCGTACACGAACGCCGCGAGGTGCTCGGGGACGATGCGCTCGGCGGCGAAGCGCGCACGCAGTTGTGGGACGACGTCGAGGAGGTCCGAACCCGTTTCGAGCACGGGGAGCGACTCGACGAACTCCACGTCCAGACCCGCGTCGCGCCCGCGGTTCGTCAGCGTCGTCAGCGCGGGCGCGTCGAACGCGCCCTCGAAGTCGATCGGCTCGGTGAAGCCCGCGTAGTACGTCCGTCCGCGGGTCGACGGCCCGAGGACGACCCCGCTCGACCGGAGCTTCATCGCGGCCGAATCGATGGTCGTCCGCGAGAGCAGCGGCGCGGTCGGGGTGACGACCGCGACCGAGTCGGCCCCCTCCTCGCGGAGGAGGTGCGTGACCGTGTTGCCCGCGCGGGCGTCGAACGTCGAACCGACCTGCTGCTCGAAGCGGACGTCCTCGGTCCCGCCGAGCGTGTCGGCGACGACGGCACGGAGCTCGGCCGCCGGCGAGGTGTCCGTCCGGAACGCCGCCGGGAGGTCGTCGTCGGTCGGGTAGTTGACGAGCAGGTCGCCGCCCGAGCGATCGACCGCGAGGACGGCGTCCCGCAGCAGGGCCTCGTACAGTTCTGCGGTCTCCGCGGCCGACAACGGCGTCGACTCCGCGAGCTCCGTCGCGACGAGTCCCTCTCGTGGCGGGTCCGCCAGTACGGCGACGATGGTCATACGTGAACGTGGCCGCGGCGCACCCTTTAAATCGCCGTTTCACGTCGGCGGCGTGGTCGCCGTTTCACGTCGGGGGCGGAGCCGACCGGACCGATCGCGAACCGACCGCTAGGAGAAGTCGCGTCGCATCGCGATCTCGAACCACGGACAGAGGCGGAGCTGTCGGTACAGCGCGGGGTTCTCGTGGAGGTGCTCGTAGTCGGCCCACAGCATGCCGCCGATCTCCTCGTCGTCGACGTCGAGCGACGTGTCCTGGAGGGTGACCTTCAACACGGCACACACCTCCCATTCGACGCCCTCGTTGGGGTAGTAGCGCTTGTACTCGAACCGGTCCGTGACTCGGACGTCGTCGTACTGGTCGGGCGTGATGCCGAGCTCCTCCTCTAACCGCTGTTCGGTTGCGGCTTCCTGTGACTGCCCCTCGACGGGGTGGGAGGCGACCGTCCCGTCCCAGTGACCGTCCCACAGGCGCTTGGTGGGCGCACGCTGTGCGAGCAGGATCCGCCCCTCGCCGTCGAACACGAGGCAGGTGAACGCTCGGTGCCGGATGCCGTCGCCGGTGTGCGCGTCGAGTCGGTTGACCGTCCCCTGCTCGTTGTCGTCCGGATCGACCGCGATGACGTCCTGTAAGGCGTTCTCGTGATCGGTGTCGACGTCGTCAACGCTCCCGCCGGGGTCCGCGCCGGGCGCGTCGGCGTCCTCAGTGCTCATGAGACCACTGTCGTCGACCGGGACTAATAAGGGTTCGATACGGCAGCGGCGCGGGGGCGGAACGGACGGCCGCACCGACTCGATCGAGCCGTCACCGCCACGGGGTGAACAGCCGTGCGTCGAACCGGTCGGCACGGACGAGACCGACGCCGAAGGAGAGGGCGACGACCGCGGGGACGACGTTCCCGAACCAGAGGTTGATCGCCCCCCAGAGGATGACGAAGCTCACCATGTCGTCGAGCATGAACTCACAGCCTGCGAGCCGGTCGCGAAGCGCGGCCGTGTCGAACGCGCGGTCGAGCGCGACGACCGCGACCGTCGCGGACAACACCCATCCCGCGTAGTTCGAGATCGGGACCCCGTAGAACGCGCCGCCGCCGAACGTCCAGAACCCGAGCGCGACCGCCCCCGGATCCAACACGACGTCCATCGTGACCACCGCGGCGATCACGGCGAGGAGCCGGATCCACCACGTCGCCGCACGAGAGCCTAAAAGAAGCAGACACAGTAGGTACGCGTTCATCACGAGCGGGATGAAAAACACCGGCAGCGCCAGCGGTACCCCACCGAGCATCGGCCCGAGACTCACCGTGTACTCGAACGTCCCGTAGGGCCATCCCGTTCGGACCCCGACGAGTTCGATGAGGTACGTGTACGCGATCAACAGCCCGATCCAACCGACCGCCCGCCGGTCGAGCAGCGGCAACACGCCGACGACGAGCGGCGAGCGCATCACCACCACGCCGAACAGGACGAACCACGGGTTGAACGCGAGCGGCTCCGGAAGCCACCCCTCCGCGCTCCCGACGAGCGTGAGCGCGCCGACCGCCGGGAACAACACCGCGATCGTGAACCGGTTCTCGCGGACGACCCGGTCGAGAAGGGTCTCCGCACCCCGTCGAGTGTCCGGCAGCCGGTCCCGGAGCGTCGCGGTCCGTGGACCAGACGCCCCCGAGGACGAAGTCGAGGAGGAGTCGTCACCAGTCACCCGATCACCTCCCAAAGCGGATAGACGCGCCAGAGGCCGCCCATCGCGAGCAGCGTGCCGACGGCCGTGTTGAGCGCCGGGAACCACCAGTACGCCCGGTCGACGTCGACCGACGAGACGGCGACCCACGCGGCGAACGCCGGGTACGCCGCGAGCAACGCGCCGAGTCGAACGTCGACCGTCGCGAACGCGGCCGCAGCGGCCGTCCAGCAGGCGAGACAGTACGCGTGCGTTCGCCGCTCGCCGAGCACGGTCGCAGTCGTTCGGATCCCGGCCGCTCGGTCGGGCTCGATGTCGGGGATCGCCGAGAACGTGTGCATTCCCATCGTCCAGAGCCACGCGCCCACGAGCGCGGCCAGGGGCGGGTGAGCGCCCGCGACCGTCGCGTACGCCGCGGCACCCGGCAGGACGTACAGCCCGTTCGAGACGGAGTCCGCGAGCGGCGTCGTCTTGAATCGGAGGGGCGGCGCACTGTACCCCACCGCGAGCACGAAGAAGCCGACGAGGTACGGCCACGCGACCGCGGGCGTGATCGCGAACGTTCCCGCTCCGAGCAGTCCCGAGGCGACGACTGCCGCGGCGACGAGCCGATCGCCCCGCCACCGTGCCTCCTTTCCCTCCTTTTTCGGATTGATCGCGTCGATGTCGGCGTCGTACACGTCGTTGACGCCGTACAGGAGAACGTTCGCCGGAAACAGGAAGTAGGCGGCGAGCGCGACGGTCGTCGGCGTGAACAGGTCGCCGACGTCGCCGATACCGTACGTGACGCCGACGGCGACCGGTCCGGCCAAGTACAGCCAGAACCGCGGCCGGGAGAGGACGACGAGATAGCGGAGGCGGTCAGCGATCCCCACCGTGTCGGCAACATCGAGCCGGTCGGTCTCTCTCTCCGTCGGATCACGCTCGGGGTCGGCCCCGTCCAACGCGTCACGCTCGGAGTCGGCCCCGTCCAACGCGTCACGCTCGGAGTCGGCTCCGTCCGTCGGGTCGTGATGGGGTCCCGTCACGGCTCGGTTACAGCGTGTCGGCGATCCGTTCGGCGGTGAGCTGTCCACTGATCAGACACATCGGGACGCCGATACCGGGGGTCGTCGTCGCCCCCGTGAAGAAGAGCCCGTCGACGACGGTCGAGGCGTGCGGCGGTCTAAACAGCGAGGTTTGCCGTAGCGTGTGTGCGAGTCCGAGCGCGGATCCCCGGTAGCTGTTGTACCGGTCCGAGAAGTCGTCGACGCAGAACGTCTCCTCGAAGACGATCCGGTCGCGCAGCTCCGTCCCCGTGTTCTCGGCGATGTCGTCGAGCACGACGTCGCGATACTCCTCGCGGAGTTCGGGCGTGTCTGCCAGCCCGGGCGCGATGGGAACGAGCGCGAAGAGGTTGCTGTGCCCCGCCGGTGCGACCGTGTCGTCCGTCTTCGACGGGACACAGAGGTAGTAGGCGGGGTCGTCGGGCCACGCGGGGTCGTCGAAGATCTGCGCGAAGTGCTCGTCCCACGCGCTCGGCAACACGAGCGTGTGATGAGCCAGCTCCTCGACGTCGCCCTCGACGCCGAGATACAGGAGGAACGCCGACGGCGCGTACGTCCGAGAGCGCCAGTACTCGTCGGTGTACTGCCGCTTGCTCGGCGGTAACAGCTCCTGCTCTGTGTGTGCGTAGTCCGCGTTGGAGACGACCAGATCCGCGAGATACCGCTCTCCGGACTCGTTGTGACCGTCCGATCCCGCCGTGTCGATCGCGAACGCGCCGCGCCGCCCCTCGATCGCGGTCACTTCGGCGTCGGTGACGAACTCGACGCCGAGCTCCTCGCCGAGTTCGACGATCCCGTCGACGACCGCCCCGATCCCGCCGTCGGGGTAGTACACACCCATGTTGAAATCGACGTGGCTCATCAGGTTGTACAGCGCGGGCGTGTTCGTCGGGGAACCGCCCAGAAACACCAGCGTGTACTGCATCAGCTGCTGGAGTTTCGGGTGTTCGAAGTACTCCTCGACGTGTCCCTGCATCTTGCCGAGCAGGGAGAGCCCCCACGAGTACCGGAGCACGTCGGGATCGACGTAGTCGCGTAGTCGGGGACGATCCTCGTACACGAAGTGTTCCATCCCGACCTCGTAGGTGTACTCCGACTGCTCCAAGTACGCGTCGAGCGCGTCGGCCGCGCCGGGCTCGTACGACTCGAACAGCTCCTTGTTCCGCTCCAGATCGGGGACGACGTCCACGCTGTCACCGTCCTTCCAAAACACGCGATAGTGCGGGTCGAGATGCGACAGCGTGTAGAACTCCTCGGGCGACCGACCGAAGTGTCCGAAGAACCGCTCGAACACGTCCGGCATGAGATACCACGAGGGACCCATGTCGAATCGGAACCCGTCGGCTTCGAGGCGGCTCGCGCGCCCGCCGAGCTGTTCGTTCTTCTCGAGGAGGGTGACGTCCGCGCCGGCGTCGGCGAGGTAACAGGCCGTCGAGAGGCCGCCGAAGCCGCCGCCGATAACGACGACGGACTCGCCGGCCACGCCGTCGATGTCCGGGACCGCGTCCATGAGTGAACCGTGGAGCGGGGGCGGTATAAATACCGGCCAGACGCCGCGAGAGAACACGCCGACGTCGCCGCGGACGTCGCCGCCGACGAGCAGAGTCGGAAGCGGTGGGTGCGGCCGAACCGAGAGCGGTGAGTACGACTAAGTCGCCGTCGAACGTATCCGAGTGCATATGGATCCGACGGTCGCGATCACCGGTGCGACGAGGGGGATCGGACGGGCTGTCGCGAACGCGTTCGTCGAGGAGGGCGCGTTCGTCGCCGTCTGCGGCCGTGACGGCGATGCCGTCGATCGAACCGTTGCGGAGTTGAACGACGCCGAAGTCGGTGGAACCGCGGACGATCCGGACGGCGAAACTGCGAACGCGAACGATACCGATGACGGAACTCCGAACGCGGACGGTTCCGGGACAGCGTGGGGCGCTCGCGTCGACGTCCGCGACGAGTTCGATCTCGAACGGTTCTTCGAGCGCGTCGCTCGCGAGGCCGGCCCGATCGACGTCGTGCTCGCGAACGCGGCGGTCTTCCACGGCGGGCCGGGCGAGAGCCCGACCGACGACGCCTCCTACAGCCGGTTCGACGACACGATGCGGACGAACGCTCGCGGCGTGTTCGCGACGATCACGGAGTCGCTCCCGCACCTCGCCACCGACGCGCGAGTACTCGTTCCGTCCGGCGCGGTGGCACACGAGTCGAAAGCGGGGATGGGCGCGTACGCCGTCTCGAAGGCCGCGGCCGAGGCCGTCGCCCGCGGCTTCGCGGCCGACATCGCACAAAGCGTCGGCGTCGTCGACCCCGGACTCGTCGCCACCGATCTCACCGGACTGGAGCGGGCCCGCGATCCCGAGAGCGTCGCACCGCTGTTCGTCTGGGCCGCGACCGACGCTCCGGCCGAGGACCTGAACGGCGGACGACTCGGACTCGGAGAGTGGAAGCGGGCAACCCGATGATTTATCCGTGATACCGGGCCCAGAGGACCCGTGCTCGAACGACTCGCCGCGCGGGGGAACGCGGTCGCGTGGTGCGGTCCCGCGCGGGTCGGCCGCCGATCCCCGGTCGGGGGATCGGCTGTGACACGCACCGCCTGTTCGCCCCCAAAGCCCGTTCGTGCGTACACCTGGAATCCCGTTCGTGCTTATAAGCGCGACACGCGCGCATCGACGTCGAGATCGGACGACCCCGCCGACAGCGACGCGATCGCGTCCATGAACGCCGTCCGATAGCTCGCCGGTCCCGGCGGCTCCGCCTCGGCCGCCCGTTCCCCGGCGAGTCCGTACGCCGCCGTCGCGACCAACGCCGCCTCGAGCGTCGACGCCAGCGGAGCGTCCGGATCGCGAGTCAGCGCCGCCATCGTTCCCAGCGTGCTTCCGAGCATGCAGCCCGAGCCGACGAACGTCCCCATCCGCTCGTGGCCGACCGAGAGCTCGTACGCCGCCTCCGCATCGGCAATCACGTCCGTGTCGCCGGACGCGACGACGACCGCGCCCGTCTCATCGGCCAGCGCCCGCGCCGCGTCGTCGACGCCGGCTACCTCCCCCACGGATTCGACACCCCTGACCGTCGCCTCCTCGCCCGCGAGCCCCTTGACCTCGCCGACATTGCCCTTGATGACGTCGAACGCGACCGCATCGAGGAGTCGACCGACCGATTCGACGCGGTGGGGCGTCGCCCCGTAGCCGACGGGGTCGAGGACGACCGGAACGTCAGCCTCGTTCGCCCGCTCGCCCGCCTCGATCATCGCGTCCACCTCGGCGACGGTCGCCGTTCCCGTGTTGATCACGACGGCGTCCGCGCCCGCAGCCATGTCGCCGGCCTCCGCTGGCGCGTCCGCCATCACCGGAAGCCCGCCCCAGTGAAGCGTGACGTTGGCGGTCTCGCTCGTCGTCACGTCGTTAGTGAGGTGATGAACGAGCGGTGAGGACGTACCCAGTCCGGACAGCGTCTCTCGGACGAGTTCGCCGTCGATCGGCGTCTCATCGGGCATCGTCGACCACCTCCCGAAGCTCGCGAGCCGCAGCGTCCGGATCGTTCGCGGCCGTGATCGCCGAGATCACCGCCACGCCGGCGGCCCCAGCCTCGATCACGGAGGCCGCGTTGTCCGCATCGATCCCCCCGATCCCGACGATCGGAACGTCCACGGCGTCGGCGATCGTTCGGACTCGCTCCGGACCGATCCCGTCCCGTTCGGTCGCGACATCCTTGGAGTCGGTCCCGAAGACGGCACCGACGCCGAGGTAATCCGCACCGACCGCCTCCGCGGTCGTCGCCTCCTCGACGGTCGAAACGGAGCAGCCGACGATCGCATCCGGACCGAGCTGGTCGCGGGCGATCTCGACCGGGAGATCCGACTGCCCGAGGTGGACCCCGTCGGCCGAGACCGCCCGTGCCAGATCTATCCGGTCGTTCACGATCAGCGGGACGCCCGCCTCGTCAGTCAGTTCACGGAGTCGGAGACCGAGCCGATACCGACTCCGCGCGTCCACCCCCTTCTCACGGAGCTGGACGACGTCGACGCCAGCCTCCAGTGTCGACTCCACGATCGAGAGGGTGTCCCGACCCGCCGAGCGGCTCTCCTGTGTCACGAGATGCGTCCGCCACGTCGATGGTTCCATGGGTGGTAGTAACCAGTAGTCACGACAAAACCGTTCCGTTCCGCGTCGGAGAGTGGTTCGGAGGCGTCGAGTCGGCGTCGTCGACTGACGGAACCGGGTGCGGACGGTCGACCGCCCTATTCGTCCGCGGCGATCGATTCGACCATCTCGACGCTGCCCGTGAGTTGGCGATGGACGTACGGAATATCGATACCCGCCTCGTCGAACGCCTCCTTGACGGCTTGGACGTACTCCGAACGGACCTGCACGAAGTCGCCGCGATCGGGTTCCGATATCCACCAGCGAGACTGTAGCCCGACGTCGGAGTCACCGAGTTCGACGAGTCGAACCGACGGACCCGGATCGTCGAGAATCGCGTCGTGGCCCCTGGCCACCTCGACGATGATGTCCGTCGCCCGATCGATGTCGTCGTCGTAACCGATCCCGAACACGAACGTCTGTCTCAGCGTGTCGTACGCGACGGGGTTCGTCACCGCGTTGTTCGCGAGGTCGCCGTTCGGAACCGTGACCCGTTCGTTGTCGAACGTTCGAACGCGCGAGACGCGGAGATCGATGTCCTCGACGCGGCCGGCGTTACCGTCCCACTCGATCCAGTCGCCGACCTCGAACGGCTTGTCCTTCAGGATGAAGATCCCGGCGACGAAGTTCCCGAGCAGGTCCTGTGCGGCGAAGCCGACCGCGAGCGCGAGCGCGCCGCCGAAGACGGCGAACGCCGACAGGAACGCACCGAATCCGGCGACGGTGAACGCGATCGCGATGGCCGCGAACCACACGATCGCGTTGGCGACGCTCGTTCCGAGGCTCCGAACGACGTCGTCGAAGCCTTTCGACCCGAGTACGCGTCGAACGGACGGAACGAACAGGTACTTGCCGAGCAGAAACACGGTGAGAAAGCCGACGACGAACAGGGCCAGCGAGACCGCGATACCGGCGACGTCGACGGCGTTCGCGATCTCGTCGATCTGTAGTGGATACATCATGGCGTCCTTCGGAAGAGTATTTAAAGAAACTACTGGCGACGACGTTCGGTACGCTCGCTGTCCGGGCCATCAGGTGTGACCGAAAGCGGACCGTCTCCGAGGGCGACGGAGCGGAGCCGACGGCCGTGCGGATCGGCACGTCGGATCCGGTCGGAAACCGCCTCGGGGACCCAGCTATCGCGGCCGACGGGGTCGGGTGCGGCGGAGCCGTGGTCGGAACGGACGTCCTCGGGGAGGTATCGGGCGTACGTCGGGAGCCGTTCCACGAGCGGCACGCCGGCCCCCTCGGCTATCTCGCGGAGCTCGGCGAGCGCCGGCCACTCGTACGCCGGGTTGATGTAGTCGTCCGTCACGGGTGAGACACCGCCGAGGTCGTCGACGCCACAGTCGACGAGATCCGCCGCCGCCGAGAGGTTCGGCGGGACCTGTACCGAGACGCCGTCGGGCAACGCGACCCGAGCCATCGAGATGACGCGTCGCATCGTGTCGAGCCCGGGACGTTCGAACGCAGAGCGCTCGTTGGGGACGACGTTCTGCACTATCACCTCCTGGACGTGCCCGTACCGCTCGTCGAGCGCCCGGATCGCGAGGAGACTCTCGGCGCGATCACGCCAGTCCTCGCCGATCCCGACGAGGATCCCCGTCGTGAACGGGACCCCCTGTCGGCCCGCCGCCCGGATCGTGTTCAGTCGCTGGCCCGGCGTCTTCCGACGGCCGCCCGCGTGGGCGTCGACGTCGGCGGTCGTCTCCAGCATGACGCCCATCGAGGCGTTCACCTCGCGGAGCCGCTCGAACCGCTCCCCGGTGAGATCGCCGGGATTCGAGTGCGGGAGCAACCCCTCCTCGATGGCGATCTCACACGCACGATACAGGTAGTCGTGGATCGAGTCGAACCCCCACTCGTCCAGCTGTCGGTGGATCGCCTCGTACCGCTCATCCGGGTCGTCGCCGAAGGTGAAAAGGGCCTCCGTACACCCGGCGTCCGCGCCGACACGACACCGCTGGCGAACCTCGTCGGGACTCATAAGCGTCGCCTCGCCCGGCACGTCGTAATACGTGCAGTACGTACACGTGTATCGGCACGCGGTCGTCAGCGGGACGAAGACGTTGCGGGCGAACGACAGTCGATCGGCGGGCTCGACGTCGGCGGGGGTGACGGAGAGGAGCCGCTCGACGTCCGTCTCGTCGACGTCGATCTCGATGTCGTACTCGTCGGCTGCCGGGAACACGCCTTGCCGTCCGCGGTCGAGCCTCAAAAAGGGTCGCGGTCGGCCGCCGACGGTCGGTCTCCGCGTGAATCCGGGTCCGCTACTCGCGGCGAACGCCGACCCGCCCGCGCGACCGGTCGAGCTCGAAACCCGCCTCGCGAAGCAACGTCGCGGCGCGGCCGTCGCCGTGGACGAGCAGCTCCGCGAGGTCGTCCGACTCGTCGATGTCGGTCGCGAGCCGGTGGGAGTCGATCTCGCGAACGGTCGCACCGACGTCGGCCGCGATCCGGAGGTGATCGAGGTACGACGCGCCGTGATAGTCGACGCGGAACGACGGGTGACGGATGACGAGCGCGTTCGTTCCCCCGCCTCGACCGGGAGCGATGACGACGTCGCCGTCGGCGTCGAACAGCTGCCGTAACGCGCCGGGGGTCGCAAGCGCGAGGTCCGCCATCACGACCGCGACGCTCCGTCGCGGATCGCCGGGGTCGTTCGGAGTCGACGTCGGATCGGCGATCGCATCGTTGACCGCCGTAGTCAGCGCTCGTTCGTCGACCGTGACCGGCACCTCGGCGTCGGTGTCGATCGCGACGCCGACCGGCTCCGTCGCGAGCACCCTGGGAGACTCGCCGGTCGCGGCGATGGCCTCGACGACGTCCGCGAGCATCGCTCGTGCGAGCGATTCCCGCTCACTCGATGAGAGCGTTCCTGAGAGCCGCGACTTCGGACGGTCGGACGAAAACGGGACGAGAACCTCCATCGCGGCGGCCGTCCTAAAACAGCGATTCGAGCTCGTCCTCGCCGTCGCTGACGAGGTTGTCGAGGTTCTCCTGGCTCTCCTCGCGGATCTCGTCGAGGTTGTCCTGTGCCTCGATGGCGACCTGCTGGAGCTCCTTGATCCGGGGGACGTTCGTGACGCCCGCCAGCAGGATCACGGTGGCGACGAATCCGGCACCCCGGTACGGGTAGTCCCCGCCCCGGACCTCCATCGAGCCGGTCTGCTCTTCGAGCCACTTGCGGCCGCGCTCGATCCCCTTCCGGTTGAGGTACTCCGGCGGCCCGGCGAGCACGAGCAGCGCGCGCTCTGCACCCTCGATCTCACACGGAAGCGTGAGACGACCCAGTGCCGCCTTCCGGACGAGACTCGTGATGCGGTTCGTGGTGTGTGCGCTGTCGAGTTCGTCCCCGCCGTCGTCGTTTCGGAGCCGTGAGAGCAGGCCGCCGGAGCTCCGCTCCGCGACCTCCTCTTCAGCGTAGCCGACCGTGGAGACGCCGCCGCCCGCGAGCGTGTTGATGATCTCCGAGGAGTCGACGACGCTCTCGGCGACCTCCTGGCCCTGCTGGATCTCGCCGGCTCCGAAGAGGATGCCGAAGCGTCGAACGATCTCCTCGTTTATCTCCTCGTAGCCGCCCTGCACGGACTCGCCCGTCTTCCGCCAGGCGTCGTTGTCGAACACCATCAGGTTGTCCACTTCTCGGACGAACGTCTGGAACGACCGGGCGGCGTTGAGCGTGTATATACCGCCCTCGTCGCTTCCCGGCAGGACTCCGAGCCCGTAGACGGGCTCCGTGTAGATCCGTTTGAGGTGTTTCGCGAGCACCGGCGCACCGCCGGATCCGGTCCCACCGCCGAGTCCGGCGACGACGAGGAACGCGTCGACCTCGTGGACCGGGATAGAGTCGATGGCACCCTGTACCTCGTCGATGTCCTCCTCGGCGATCTCCGCTCCGAGTTCGTTGTCCGCGCCGACGCCGTGTCCTTTCACGCGTGACTGTCCGATGAGCACGCGCTGGTTCTCGGGGATGTGTTCGAGCCCCATGAGATCCGCTTTGGCCGTGTTGACCGCCGCGGCCGCACGCACGATCTCGGAGCCCGTGCGCTTGTCGTACTCCAAGAACTTGTCGACGACTTTCCCCCCTGCCTGTCCGAATCCGATCATTGCCAGTTTCATCGTGTACCCCGTTTGTCCTTGCAAAAAACACAGAGGGATCTCCGATATAAGGCTTCTGATGGGGTTACCATCGTTGAGACCCACTTCCATGCCCGAGAAGCGGTCGTTCCGTTCTCGTACCGCCGTACTTCGTCGACTCGAACGACGTCGGTCGAGCAGTCTACACCAACACTAAACGCGTGTTCGTTTGTACCGGTCCCTCGTGGGTCGACATCGCCGCCGCGTCGACGACGCGTCGCGGTCCCGTGAGTCATTCGAGACCCAAGTACTCCGCGAGCGTCGTCATCTCGTCTTCGTCAACGCCGAACGCACCGACGTCGTTGTCGGCGGTCGTGTTGTCGAACTTCAGCGAACGATACTGATCCGGCCCCATCGGGAACCCCGGAATCGCACCGAGAACGGTGAGACCGAGCCTCGCGAGCGGCATCGGGAGCGGGACGATCCTGACCCCCGTCCGCTCGGCCTCGTACACGAGCGTCGTCACCTCGCGAAGGGTGAGCACGTCGGGACCGCCGATCTCGTACGTCTCTCCGGCGTGGTCGTCGTCCTCGACGGCGGCGACCAGCATCGGGACGAGATCCTCGACGTGGATCGGCTGGAACCGGGTCCGACCGCCCCCGGGAAGCGGATAGATCGGAACGCCCGGCGCGAACATACCTTTCAACCGCTTCGTGAACGAGACGAACTCGCCCCCCTCGCCGAACACGACCGACGGCCGGAAGATCGTCCAGTCGAACTCGCCGTCACGGACGATCGCCTCCGCCTGTCCCTTCGCGCGGATATACGCCGTGTCGCCGTCCGGATCGGCACCCAGTGCGCTCAACTGAATGAACCCGTCGACCCCGCCCGATTCGGCCGCCCGCACCAGATTTTCGGTGCCGCCGCGATGGATCCGATCGTGCATCTCGTTGCCGCCCTTCGGCTCGAAAAGCGGCGAGAGCGCCACGAGGTTCACCACCGCGTCCTGGCCGTCGACGGCCGGTTCGATCGAGTCGTAGGCGGTGACGTCACCGACCGCGGAGTCGACGCCCTCGGGCGTGTCCTCCGGCGATCGGGAGAGCGCCGTCACCTCGTGTCCACCGTCTGCGAGTGCTCGGCAGAGGTACGACCCGATGAAACCGGTTCCGCCGGCTACCAGCACCTTCATGGCACGTGTATCGGAAGGATCCACCGTAAACCTACCGCGTGTGTCAGACGTCCGCAAGACACGGGTCGAGACCGTCGCGTGCCAGTCGGTCGATCCGGATCCGGACCCACCGATACCGCCCCACCGAGCCAGTCGATTTATCCCCCGCCACGTCGGAACGCGACCATGCTGATCACGCTGGAGGGGATCGACGGGAGCGGAAAAACGACCGTGTGGGAGGCGTTACACGACGCGTATCCCGACGCGACGTTCACTCGCGAGCCGACGGATAGTTGGTACGGCGACGCCGTCCAGCGGTCGATCGACGACGACGACGCCGACCCGCTCGCCGAGCTGTTCTTATACACGGCCGATCACGCGAACCACCTCTCGGGAACGGTCCGTCCCGCCCTCGAGGACGGGAAGCTGGTCGTCTCGGACCGCTACTCCGACTCCCGGTTCGCCTATCAGGCGGCGACGTTGGCCGAAAGCGACGTCGACCTCGCTCGCCCGCTGGAGTACATCCGAGGGATCCACAGCGCCTTCTCGCGGCCGCCGGACGCCACGATCTATCTCGACCTCGATGCCCGGACCGCCGCGGAACGATCGGGACGGACGAACAAGTTCGAACAGGACGGTTATCTGGCGTCGGTTCAAGCCAACTACGAGCGGCTGATCGACGCGGAGCCGGGGCGGTTCGTTCGTGTCGATGCGACGCGGCCACCGGAGGACGTGATACGTCGGGTCGAGGACGTCGTCGCCGATCTCCTCGCGACGTAACGGCGTCGAACCCGTGTTTCCGACGCCGCCTCACTGCGTGTCGGGGAGTTCGTACTCGTCGGGTGGCGGCACGTAGAGGTAGTCGATCGCCGCACCGAGTGCGACCGGGAGAAACACGAGGACGGCGGCGACGACCGTCGGACTGCCCAGATCGACGCCGGATCCGACGCCGAGGAACCCCGTGAACAGCAAGGTCGACCCGAGCAGGACCATCGGCGTCAACACCGCCGTGTACACGACCCACCCCCACGTCGTCGACAGCCGCAGTCTGAAGAACCGAGTCAACACGCCCGCGAGCAGCGTGTGAAAGGCGACGAGCGCGGCGAGCAGCGCGAACCCGATCAGCGCGAGCATACCTCCGCTAGGACCCGCCCGCTTTTCCCCCTATCGGAGAGCGCTCGCCCGCGCTCCCGGTACCTTATATACAATCCCGAGTCAGACCCGCCGTGACGTGAGCAGCGCTCCGGATCGGTCGAGACGGGTGTGTGGGACGCCGACCGGAGTGAGAGACCGTACCCACCTGTTCGCTATGGCCCTTCAAAAGGTTCCGCCTGACCCCTGTTGACGGGCGGACGAGAGCACGCTGGCCACCGGTTCGGTGTACTCGTAGCCGGGGATCACGCCTTGAACGTAGGTCCCCTCGACGAAGTCGATCAGCGCGCCCGCGTCGTCGACGCCCCGCCGCTCGTTGATCTCGACCAGCGAGAGCGTGACGACGATCTCGTCCCCGTCGCGCTCGACGTCCGGGTCGAACTCGTGGTCGCCCCGCGTGACGCCGCCGACGTCGACGACTCGTCGTTCGAACGTCTCTGACCAGCCGTCCTCGACCACGTCCGCGACGTGGTCCGTCGTCACAGCCGAGAGGACCGGTACCCGGACGGTGATCTCGAAGCGCAGACGTCCGTCCTCGAGGGGTTCGACGGTCACGTCGCCGTCGAACGCGGTCGTAACCGATACCCACTGATCGTCCGTCTCCCGTTCGAAGGACCCGTGGTCCGCGAACGCGCGTCGAACGCGATCGGGGGGTTGACTCATACCCGATCGGAAGCGCCACGACCTCAAAAGGGCGTTGTGTCGCCGAACGTCGCTCCCGTTCGGCGACCGGGTACGCCGACTCGATCTCCGGCAGGAGCCGCGCGTCCGGGGTAGTGGCACACGAAGCCGGTACTGGTGGCCCTTTAACGGTCGACTCGCAATGAATCGTATGGCAGAACAGTTCCTCTCCACCGATGGGGTGATAGACGCGATCGCCGAGGCGTCGTTCGACCGACCGCCGGCGCTCGTCAGCAACGCCCACGTCACTGGTCTCGGCGTCGCTCGTGCGCTCGATGCACACGGCGTTCCCGTCATCGCGCTCGATCGCGCCGGTGGTTCGGTCGATGCCGGGGGGACCGACACCGACTCCCGGACGATACCCCATGACGGGCTCGCTCCGCCGTCGGACGCGGTCGATTTCGCGGGTAGGGTGACGTACCCGCTCGACGATCTCGACGGCTTCCGGACGGACGTGGAAGCGATCGTCGACGCCGCCGGCATCGACGCCGTCGCGTTCGGCTGTATGGACGAGTGGGCGCTCGCGTACGCCGAGGCGGAGCCGGACGGCGTCCGACTCCCCTTTTCGGGGATAGACACCCTCGATGACGTGTTGAACAAGTCGTCGCTGTACGCGACCTGCGAGGAGCTTGGCGTGCCGTATCCCGAGACGTATCGACTGGGAGACGACGGGGTCGATCCGGACGAGGCGGCGGACGCGCTCGGCTTCCCGCTCGTCGTCAAGCCGGCCTTGAAACGCGAGTTCGAGGAGGCGTTCGGCACGAACGTGATCGAGGTCGCCGACCGAGAGGAGTTCTCCTCCGTCGTCGACGACGCGGCCGCCGAGGGCGTCGAAGTGATGGCACAGAAACGGGTCGATATCGCGACCGGCGAGGACCGCTCGCTCGCGTCGTACGTCCCGCCGTCAGGCGTCGATGACGCGCTCGCGGTCGTGGGCAACGCCGCCGTCCGATACCCGCAACAGTTCGGCACCTCCTGTCTCGTCGAAACGACCGACGATCCGGAGATCGAGGCGCGCGCGCTCGCCGTGTTGGAGGACGCGGGGTACCACGGCATAAGCGAGGCGGAGTTCGTGTACGACGCCGACCGCGAGGAGTACCTCCTCCTCGACGTCAACACCCGTCCGTGGAAGTGGATATCGCTCCCGGTCGCGGCGGGGGCGAACCTCCCGATGGCGGCGTACGCCGCGGTCACCGACGCGACGTACGAGTCGTCCGGGACCGATCCGACACGGTGGGTGTACCTCCGCGATTACCTCGCACTGCTCGCGGGCGACGACGGGTTCTGGGACCTCCTCTCGGGAGACGACTGGCGTCGGCTCGTGTCCGGTGCGTTCGAGGAGGAGACCGGGCTCACGACTGGAGTCTATCGTCCGGGGGACCCCGCCCCGGCGGCGAAGCTGTTCGAGACGGAGTTCGTCGACCGCGAGTACTACTGCTCCTGTTGAGTCCGGAGCGGTGCGGCGATCGGTCGACGGTTCGGCGCGCCGAGGCGCGGAGCGGAGACGAGTCGGTCCGACTACGGCGTGAGGCGACCGACGGACAGCCAGTCGACGCCGTCGGTCCCTGCCATCGCGAACACCATCTCCTTGCGGACGCCCCCCGCGAGTCGGACGTCCAAGGAGAGTTCCCGGGGCGCGAACGCGTGATCGGGGTCGACGACGCGGACGAGGTGCTCGGAGTGCGGTAGCTCCTCGACGGTCTCGACGTCGAGATACGTCCGGAAGTCGGCTCCGAACTTGAACCCCGTTTTGGGGACGGCCGCTCGATCGCGGAGCCGCTCGTACACCGACAGCCGGCGGTCGAACCGATCTCCCTCGACCGCCCGACCACGGGCACGGATCGCGTCGGCAGCGGGGTCGGACCCAGCGTCACCGATCGACCGGGACAGCGACAGCGATCCCCGCGCCGCGAGCGACGCCGCTTCGACCAGCGAGAGCTGGAGCGCGCCCTCGATGTCGGCGGCGCGACCCGTGAGCGGCTGTCCGTAAAAGCCGCGGACGTAGAGCGCCTCGGGCGCGTTCCAGACCATCACTCGGTCGTCGAGCAGGACGCCCGTGAGCTCCGACGGCGGATCGTACGCCGTCGATCCCTCGATATCCGGCGTCGTCGCCGCGAAATACGTGATGTCGCTTTCCTCGTCGACGACCGCGAGCGTCTGCCCGGCGACGTCGGCAGCCGGGAGCGACTCGCGCTCCCCGACGATGCGGACCGGATACAACACGTCGCCGGTGTCGGGCGTCGACCCGCGCTCGTAGACGACGAGATCGACCGCATCGCCCACGTCGGCGTCGCCGCCGGGCCATCCGTCGCGGGTCGGCGAGAGGTAAAATCCCCTGTCCCGGAGGTCGGCGTACACGAGGTATCGCACCGCGAATCGGTCGGTGGCTGCCGCGCTGTCGACGAAGAACCGCTCGAACCCGAGCGTCGGGCCGTCGTCGCCGTCGATCGCAACGCCGGAGAGATCGCCGCGGAAGAGGAGATGCGCGGCCTCGACCCGCGAGAGCGCGATCTCGTTGCCCGAGAGCGGTCGACCGTAGCCGCGGGAGTCGTAGAAGCGCTGGCGGGCGTCGCCGCCGACGTGGACGGCGTCGCCGCGGAGCTCCCCTGTCGGTTGCATGTTTATAAGCGCGGGCGGGCGGGGTAAGGCGGTTGCGGTCCACGAGGGACCGCGCGGGCCGTTCGCTCGGCTCGCCCCGTTCGTCGGCGAGCGCGTCTACAGAGAGACGTGCGAGTGCCTCGGGGTCCCACCGAGACGGACCCGTCAGTCCGTGTACGGCTTCTCGATGTTCGCATCGCCGCTGATGAGCGCGTTCATTCGGCGGGTGATCCAGTCGAGGATCGAGATGAGCGGAGAGAGCGCTCGTTCGACGAGTCGGACGGGGCCAGCGACGGTGAGCGACCAGCGTTCGGCGTTCCCGAGACCGAACGACTTCGGGACGATCTCGCCGAATATCAGGACGAGAACGCTCGTGAACAGCGTCGTCACGACGACTGCGGATCCGGACGGAAGCGAACTGGCGACGAGGACGGTGACGATACTCGAGATGGCGATGTTCACGACGTTGTTTCCGACCAGAAGCGTCACCAGCAGCCGGTGGGGGTCGTCGTGGAGTTCCTTCAGCGTCCGTCCCCGGGGATCTCCCGTCGCCGCCTGCGCGTCGAACCACTCGGGTGAAAGCGAGAAGATCGCGGTCTCGGAGCTGGAAAAGAACGCGCTCACCGCCAACAGAACGACTATCGCGACGATACCACCGAGAGCGAACGGGAACAGGACCATACGTCCCGGTTACACACGGTGGCCAAGAACGTACCGACGAGCCGCTTCCTCCAGAAGGTCACTTCCCCCAGAAGGGGTCCCGCTTTCGGCGCGTGTCGAGATACGCCGAGAGCGTCTCGCGCTCGTCGGCGGTGATCTCCGATTTCAGCTCCTGTTCGAGGATCTTCGCGTGCTTCTCCGGGATCTCCGTCCAGAGCGTGTCGCCCTCCTCGATGTCGCGGCCGACCGTGGGGCCGTCGATGGCGATGCTGACGCGCTCGCCCGCTCGGGCCTCGTCGACGTCGTCCCCCTGCTTTTGGATCCCGGAGAGCCCGCCGACTCGCTCGAACTCGTTGCCGTCGAAGTAGCCGACGTTGCGGTTGTTCTGGAGCGTCCCCGAGATGATCTCGACGCCGACGACGGCGGGGTCGTTCTGCCGGAACGTGTGATCGGGAAGGATCCGGAACCGCGCGGGACGGACGACCTTGTCCAGGACGGTCTCCTGTTGGGCGCGCTGGCGCTCCTCGACGAACGTCTCGTAGTCCTCGATGAGCTGATAGATGACGTCGTTCTCGAACAGCATGACGTCCGCGCTCTCCAGTTCGCGCTCCGCGTTCGGGAGGAGATCGACGTTGAAGCCCAGGATCGCCCGGTGTTCGTCCTGGTTCGCGGTCTCGGCGATGGCGATGTCACGGGGTGCGATGTCGCCGACCTCCGCGCGCATGATCGGCACCTCCGCCTCCCGGAGCGCGTTCGCCATCGCCTCCAGCGAGCCGAGCGTGTCGGCTTTGACGACGACGCCGTCCTCCGCGGTGTCGACCTCGATCTCCGCGAGCTCGGCTTTCACCTCCTCGACCACCTCCGCGAGCGGCCGGTCGCGGACGACGCGGATCGGGGCACCCGCCATCGCGTCGTCTAAGTCCGGCGCGGCGATCTTCACGCCGGCCGCCGCGCCGACCTCCGCCACCTTCTCGAACTTCTTCTCGGTCCGGATCTCCGCTAGGGGACGCGGCTGGAGCAGCGCGCGGACCTCCGTGACGATCGGCTCGTCCTGCCCGCCGACGACGATCGTGTCGCCGTTGCGGAGCACGCCATCGTAGACGACGGCGTCGACGGTCGCGCCGAATCCCCGCTCGTCTTTCACCTCCAGGACGGTTCCCTCGCCGGGACCGAACACGTCGATCGCCATCTCGTCTCGCATGAACCGCTGGGACAGCCCCATGAGGACCGTCAGCAGGTCCGGGATCCCCTCGGCGGTGATCGCGGAGACGGGGACGACGCCGATGTTCTTCTGAAAGTCCTGGACGCGCCAGTACAGGTCCGCCGAGAACCCGGCGTCCGACAGCTGACCGATGATCTCGTACAGTCCCTCGTTGAGCATGGACTCGGCGCGCTCCGACTGCGCTTCCAGGCTCCGCTGGATCGGCTGGCCCTCCTGCGGGTTCCAGCCGGGCGTCGTGTCCACCTTGTTGGCGGCGACGACGAACGGGGTTCCCGTCCGGCGGAGGATGTCGATCGCCTCCTCGGTCTGCGGCTGGAACCCGTCGTTGACGTCGACGACCAGCACGGCGATGTCGGCGAGTGCGCCGCCGCGGGCGCGCAGGGTCGAGAACGAGTGATGTCCCGGCGTGTCGATGAAAAGCAGGCCGGGGAGGTCGAAGTCGCTGGGGTCGATGAGCTCGCCCGCCATCGTCGAGATGGTTTCGAGCGGGATGTCCGTGGCTCCGATGTGTTGGGTGATCGCACCCGCCTCGCCCTCGCTCACCGCGGATCCGCGTATCTTGTCCAGCAAGCTCGTCTTCCCGTGGTCGACGTGGCCGAGCACGGCGACGATCGGCGTTCGAAGGGTGTCCGGTTGTGTGTCGTCAGTCATGAGAATCGCCCCGAGAAGGTCGTTGGCGTTAGTTCGGCCCGGACGTCAGTTAAGTGTTTCAGAACGACGGCGCACGGTCACAGCGACGGCGCGCGTTTGGTGCCACGGCGGGTCGACGCGTCGCAGGGCGAATCGTCGTCCGTCCGTCGGACGCCCCGTGGCGTTTAAGACCGTTGCCCGGGTGAATGGGCACATGGTAGATATACTCGCGGAGAACCTCTCCGGGAAGGCCGTGATGGGTTCGGACGGGACCGAGCTCGGCGACCTGTACAACATCACGATGGACATCAAATCCGGACAGCTCCGACATCTGCTCGTCAGTCCGGACGATCGGCTCGATCCCGCGCGATCCGGCTTCGACATGGACGAAACGGGACGGCTTCAGGTACCGGTTGCGAACGTGCAGGCGGTAAAAGACTACATCGTCGTCGCCCGCTGATGGAGATCCTCGATACGTCCGCGTTCATCCACCAGTACACCACCGACGACGACGTCGTCTCGGTGCCGGAGGTCCACGAGGAGCTCGAGGGGGAGAACGCGCTCCGGTTCGACGCGATGGAGGGATCCGGCATGACGATCCACGTCCCTGCGCCCGAGGCGATCGACAACGTCGAGCGTTCGGCGCGGGGATCGGGCGATGCCGCGGAGCTGTCGGATACGGACGTCCGGCTGATCGCGGCCGCACTGGAGCTTCACGCGACCCTCGTGACGGACGACTACGCGATGCAGAACGTCGCCGAACGGCTCGACATCCCCGTCGAGCCGATCGCACGCGACGGGATCACGGAGGAGCGCGAGTGGCGCTTCCAGTGTGTCGGCTGTAGCAGGACGTTCGACGAGAACCGGGATCGATGTCCGATCTGTGGAAGCGACCTGAGCCGAAAGAATCCGGCGTGAGTCCGTAACGGCGGGACCGATCCGGTGTCAGTCCACACGCTCGGAGTCGCCGCCGGGATCGTCGCCGGGGACCGCCGACGAAAGCGCATCGGTGTCGATATCGGGCAGCCGATCGCGAAGTCGACCGGCGACGCGTCTCGCCTCCGCAAGCTCGACTTCGGCGGCCGCGTGGACGAGCGCGACGGCGCGCTCCGTGCGAGCGCGCTGCCACGATTCCTCTCTCGACTGGTACGTCCGGATCGCACGCATGAAGTCGATCTCGGAGAACTCCGGCCAGTACGGTGCACAGAAATACACCGCCGCTTCGTTCCCGTTGGCGTGCCACGGGAGGAAGTTCGACGTGCGTTCGTCGCCGCCGGTTCGGACGATGAGATCGACGTCGCGAACCGGTCGATCGTACAGCCGACGTTCGACGGCGTCGACGTCGACATCGTCGGGATCGAGGGCCCCGTTATCGACGTCGCGAGCGATGTCGCGGGCAGCGGAGAGGAGTTCGTTCCGGCCGCCGTACGCCAGCGCGACGTTGAGCCGGAAACGGTCGTTGTCCGCAGTGCGTCGCTCCGCGTACGCGACGGCGTCCCGGACGCGGGGCGGGAGGCGCTCGACGTCGCCGATGGCGCGGATACAGACGCCCTGGTCGTGGACGCGGTCGGCGTCGGCGAACTCGAGCAGCTTCGCTTCGAGGAGGTCGAAGAGGGGGTCCAACTCCTCGTCGGGGCGCTCGAAGTTCTCCGTCGAGAACGCGTACAGCGTCAGTTCCGCGATACCGAGGTCCGCACACCAGTCGAGCACGCGCTCCGTGGTGTCGGCACCGGCACGATGTCCGTCGGGGGCGTCACGTCCCTGCTCGCGAGCGTAGCGACGGTTCCCGTCCTGAATGATCGCGACGTGCGTGGGGACCTCGTCGATCTCACGGTGGAGGAGCCGGAGGTAGGCGCGTTCGACGACGTCGTACGGCCGCGGAAACATGTCCGATCCCTCGCCGCCGGCAGGTATGTACCTTTTCGTGTCTCTCGGACCGGGGCGGGACGGTCGGTCTCGGGGAAACGGTTATCGGCGACGCGGGAGAGTTGGACGTATGGCGAACGTACTCTCCGACGAGGAGATCGAGCGCAGCCTTCCGGACGGCTGGGACCACGAGGGGTCGGAGATCGTCCGGACGTACGAGTTCGACGACTATCTCGACGGCGTCACGTTCACGAACGCCGTCGCCGAGGTCGCCGAGGAACAGCAACATCACCCGACGATCGAGATCGAGTACGGGACGGTCACGGTCCGATTCACGACCCACGAGGTCGACGGCATCACGAAACGTGACCTCCGGTCGGCGGGGCTGTGTAACGACGAGTACTGAGGACCGGAGGACGTCGAGAGATGGAGGCAACCTACCGGTTTCGAGTCACGTTCCGGCTGGCCCCGGACGACGCCCGCGTCGACCCGGACCGGTTCGAAGCGACGATGGCGATCCCCGCATCCCCGCCCGGCGACCCCGGCTGGCTGCTGTTTCGGGACCGCCTGTGGCGCGGCGAGGTCGGCGACGAGCCGTCGATGCGCGAACTCGCGAGCGATCGCCTCGGTGTCGACGTCACGGCGATCGCGTTCAGCGAACTCCGGACGGACGAGGCGTATCTCGACGCCCTCAAGCGTGCTATCGCGAACGATCTCGCGGCGTTCAACGCCGAATCGGTCGACGAGGTGCTCCACAAGTACCTGGGGTCGTCGATCCACGTTCGAGCGCGCTAGCGCCACCGTGGCGGCGAGCGAGCGTCACCGTGGCGGAGACGTGGGAGCTTCCTAGCGCGGGGCGTCACGCACCTGGTAGGAGAGGACGATGCCGTCGTCGAGGCGTTCGGTGTCGGTCAGTTCCAGCCGGGGGAACTCGTCGACGAACCCGTCGCCGTCGGCGAGCGTCGGCGCGTCCCGGCCACCGATGACGAGCGAGCCGACGTACACGTGCAGCTCGTCGACGAGTCCCGCCTCGAAACACGAGAAGATCACCTCGCCGCCCCCCTCCACCATCAGTCGGTCGACGCCGCGCTCCGCGAGCGACTCGAACCCCTCCGCGAGGTCGACGCGGTCCGTGTCGGAGCCGGCGCGGTCCCTGCCGGTGACGACGACGACCTCCGCGCCGGCCGCCTCGAGCTCCGCGCGTCGCGTTTCGGTCGTCGCCGCCGAGACGAGTAGGTACGTCGTCGCCGCGTCGTCGAGGATCCGCGAGTCGGTCGGCGTGCGTCCCGTCGAGTCGAGCACGACCCGAGCGGGGTTTCCGGACCGGCCGGCCGTGAGCCGGCTCACGCGACGGTCCTCCTCGTCGAGCGTGAGATGCGGGTCGTCGGCCAGCACCGTGCCGACGCCGACCAGCACCGCGTCGGCGGCCGCGCGAACGCGGTCGACCCGGTCGAAGTCCTCCGAGCCGGAGATCCGAAGCTGCTCGCGGCGACGGGTCGCGAGCTTCCCGTCGACGCTCTGTGCGGCGTTGACCACGACGTGCATACGCACGCCTCGCCCGGCGGGCGGTTGGACGTTTCGGTCGCGGTCGACACGCCTTATAAGCGAGCGTCCGAACCGCCACGCATGACCGACCCCAGCGCACACCACGTGGGCGTCACCGTCTCCGACCTCGACCGTGTCGTCGACTTTTATAGGGAGACGTTCGGCTTCGAGCTCCTCGCGGAGTTCGCCGTCTCCGGCGAGGCGTTCGCCGACGCCGTCGACGTCGCGGGCGCGTCCGGCTCGTTCGCCCACCTCGACGCCGACGGCGTCAGACTCGAACTGATCGAGTACGAACCGGCGGGCGACGCCCTTGCCGAGCCGGAGCTCAACCGCCCGGGCGCGGTCCACTTCGGGCTCTCGGTCGACGACGTCGACGACTTCTATATCGGGCTCGACGACGAGGTCGAGACCCTGAGCGAGCCGCGGACGACGTCGAGCGGCACGCGGATCCTGTTCGTGCGCGACCCGGAGGGGAACCTGATCGAGGTGCTGGACGCCTGAAAGCGAGTCCGAGGGGAGGGAAACGTCGATTCCCCGTCGCCCGTCGGTCGGCGTTCCCTACCGCCACAGCTCGTCGAGCCGCTCGACGCGGCGGTCACCGAGCACGCACCGCCCGCGGTCCTCGTGGCCGACGCGCTCGACGTGGACCGCGTCCAGTCCGGCGTTCCACGCCGCGCCCACGTCGCTTTCGCCGTCGCCGGCGTAGTAGCCGCGGACGCCGCGGGGATCGAGACCCAGTTCGCGCATCGCCAGTTCGAGCGGATCCGGGTCGGGCTTCCATCCCGTCTCGTCGGTACAACACACCACGGCGTCGAACCGGTCGGCGAGGTCGAGTCGGTCGAGCACGGGCTCCGCGAGGAACGCCTGGCAGTGCGTGACAAGACCGGTCGGGGCCTCCAGCGCGTCGATACGGTCGAGCGTCCTGGCGGCGTCGTGATGGAGGTACGTCGCTTCCGCGCGGGCGGTCGGGTCCTCCTCGGCGTGAAACGCCGGCCAGAACCGGTCCGGATCGACGCCGATCTCCCGGAGCGTGGTCGCCCGCGCACCGCCCAGCCCGTGCCAGAGGACGTACGCCTCGCGGTCGGTGAACTCCCGTCCGAGGCGGTCGCCGACCCGGTCGAACACGCCGCGCGTGTACGACCACTCCGCGTCGACGAGCGTGCCGTCGAGGTCGAACAGGTGAACGTCGTACTCGGCGAGGACCATCGGAGACGGCCGTAGGCGGCCCGCTTATAAATCGGTTGCGGCGCGCCGACCGTTTGTGATCGCCGTTCGCATCCGACCTTCGAACGCCTCGGTCGGGCGTTCTCAGCCGAGCCCCCACACGCCGCGACAGTCGATCGGCTCGAGGACGGCACGCGGGAACTCGACGACCTCCTCCGAGCGTATCTCGACGCCCTCGAACGGCATCGACATCTCCTCTTCGCTCCACGACACCGTCTCCTCCAGATCCTCGGTCGCGACCGTCGCCTCGTAGCGCCCGAACTGCCGCTCGAACGGATCGAGCGTCTCGCTCTCGTCGGGCTCCAGTTCGGCGTCGGCGTCGAGCACCGTTTCGTCGTCGCGGACTCTGACGACGACCACCGAGACCTCGACCGGGTCGTCGGTTCGGTTCGCCACCCTGAACGACGACAGACCGCGGGTGGGGATCGTCTCCTCGGCGACGATCCGGGTCGTTTCCCCCTCCCGAGTGACGTCGATCGCGTACTCCGTCCCGTCGACGCGGACGTACGACTCCGGATCGAGCATGTTCGGAAGGTACGCCTCCTCGTCGGTCTCGTAGCCGCCGTCGACCGCGGCGTCGACCTCCTCGCGGGCGGGAGCCGGAAGCTCGTCGTACCGGACGATCAGTCGACCACACGCCTCGAACTCCGAGGGAGCGGGGAACTCGTCGTCCCCCTCGTCTCCGTCGGCGTCGTTCTCGTCGTCGCCGATGCCGTCGGTGTCGGCGTCGTCGCCGGTGCCGTCGGTGTCGGCGTCGTCGCCGGTGCCGTCGGTGTCGGCGTCGTTATCCACGCCGAGGCAGCCGGCGACCGATCCGCCGATCGGGAGGACGACCGTGCCGGAGGTGGCGAGGACCGTTCGTCTGCGCATACGGACGACTCTTCTCGGCTCGTACAAGTGCTTTCTCGTGGTCGATCCGGGTCCGGACCGGGTTCGGATCGGGGTTCGGACCGGGTTCCATCCGGGTTCGGATCCGGGTTCGGATCCGGGTTCAGATCGGGGTTCCATCCGGATTTCGCGTCCGGATCGGTGCCGCCGTGTTTTTGCCCGTCCGCGTGGTTCGATCGGTATGGCACTGGACGTCGAGATCCCGGACCCGCCGACGTTGGCTTCCGTCGACCCGAACGAGTACGAGGACGCCGAGGTCGGCGGCGGCGACTACCGGCGGGAGGAGCTGGAGGCGTTCCTCCACGAAGGCGCGTGGGCGGAGGCGTTCAGGGAGTGGGCCGCGACCAGCGACGTCGACGAGAGCGACTGGCGGATCGTCGAGGAGCTGGAGCTCGTCTCCCGATACGACTTCTTCTGGGACGACTTCGCCGACCGCGTCGGCTATCACGCGCCCGGACTCCCCGAGGACTGGAAGGAACGAGACCTTCACCCGGACCTCGACTCCTGGGGCACGGTGTCCGCGATAAACGCCGGACTCACCGAGCTCGGACAGATCGTCTGTGAGGTGTTAAAAGCGGAGTACGTGGACTGGGAGGCCGAGTTCGAGGCTCCCGACGATCTCCCCGATTTCGAGACGTGAAACGGTCCGGGTCCGGACGCGCGTCCCGCGTCGGGACTACGCGTCTGCCGCGTCGAACAGCTCGTCGACCGCCTCGCCGGCCGTTTCGGCCGCCTCCCGTGCGACCGCGTCCGGATCGGGGTCGTCCGGCGCGTTGAGGTAGACGTCGACGTCGAGGACGCCCGCCTCGAACGTCACCGTCACGTCGAGGTCGGTGACGGCGGACTGGTCGTAGTACGAGAAGACGACTCCCTCGGCCGCCGTCGCCGCGGTTCGAACGACCTCGGCGTCGCTCGGCCCGTCGTCGTCCGCGCTCGATCCGTTACCGCTCGATGCGTCGTCCATCGGCATTTACGCGCCGCCCGCGCCCGGACCGCCCGGGCCCATCGGGCCGCCGCCGGCACCGCCCTGCAGCATCTGCTGGAGCTCGTTTTGCAGGTCGTCGAACTGCTCTTCGACGCGCTTCTCCTGTTTTTCGAGCTGCTCGGCACGGATCTCCAGCGAGTCGACCTTGTTCTCGAGGTCGTCGTAGGCGGACTCGTAGTCCGTCTCGACGAGCACTTCGCCGATCTCGCGGTACATCCCGGCGTCCTCGTCGACGTCCTCGAGCGTGTCGAGGGCGGTCTTCGACTCGTTGAGCGCGGTCTGTGCCTGCTCTTTCTGCTGGGCGACCTCCTGTGCGGTCTCCTGCAGTTCCTGAAGCTCCTCGATCTTCTCCTGTGCCTCCGGCGGCATATTGCCTTGCATGAGTACGACGAGGCGTCCCGAACGGAAAAACCCCCGACTTCTCCGACGAGAAACGGCCCCGGAGGAAGAGGATGCAGATCGTCGATATTCGGGCGTTTAGCCGCCGTCAGAACGAGCTACTCGGAGAGTTGCTCGGCGACCTCGATCAGGCGGGACCAGCTGTTGATCCCGGCTCGAAGTGCGGTCAGATCGTCGGCACCGACTCGAACGCGAACGGTGTCGCCGTCGCGAGCCACCGTCGTCGCGGACCGAGCGTCGTCGATCTCGCCGACTTCCGGCGTGAGCGCGTCGGCGATGACCCGTGCCCGCCGCTCCGTGGGGTACGAAACGCGGAGAACGGTGTCGTGCTCGCGGGCCATCGTCGGGTCGGTCGTCGATCCGGACCGTTACTCGACGTTGATTTCCTTGATGCCGCCCCCGCGTTCCTTTAAGAGGACGCGGTGGCCGCAGTACGGACAGCGGACGCCACCGTACTCGTCGAGGGTGACGTCGCGCTTACAGCGTGAGCACTTGTAGCTCATCTATTCTTCGTCCGCGAGTGCGGCGCGGATGGACCGGCGCACGGTGCGGCCGCCCGGCGTCTCCGGGCGGTACGCCCCACCGGTGAACTGCTCGCCGGTCTTCTCGTTCTCCCAGATGCCGGTACCGACGCGCGTGACGTCGTCGCCGTCGACCGTCGCGTCGCGCATCTCCTCTTCGATCTCTTGAACCCGCTTGCGAGCGACGCGGCCGTAACGGGCCCCGAATCGGCCCGCACTGCCGGTGCTTCGAGCCTTGTCCTCAGCCATAGTGGCTCCCTCTACCGCCAGCGTGGGTAAAAAGGCTACGAGTCGGAGACGACGTTCCGCCGTCCCGGTTCCCCCGCCGTGAGGATCGATCTGACGGACGACGACGCCGACCACAACACTGATTACTACTGAGTAATACTACCCTGTTGTATGAACGGATTCAACGGCTTCAGCGACGTGGGCGAGGCGGACGTAACGCGTGCGATCGGCGAGGAGTGGACCGACGAGTTCATGGAGTTCTCGGAGTCCGACGTCATCATCGTCGGCGGCGGTCCGTCGGGGCTGATGGCCGCCACGGAGCTCGCCGAGCGCGGAGTGAAAGTCATGGTCGTCGAGAAGAACAACTACCTCGGCGGCGGGTTCTGGCTCGGAGGGTTCCTGATGAACAAAGTCACCGTTCGAGATCCGGCCCAGGACGTCCTCGTCGACCTCGACGTCGACGTCGAGGCCGCCGGTGACACCGAGGGTCTGTACGTCGCGTCCGGCCCGGAGGCGTGTTCCGGACTGATAAAGGCCGCCTGTGACGCGGGCGCGAAGATCCAGAACATGACGGAGTTCACGGACGTCGTGATCCGCGAGGATCACCGAGTCGGCGGGATCGTAATGAACTGGACGCCGGTACACGCGCTCCCCCGCGAGATCACCTGCGTCGACCCGATCGCCGTCGAGGCGGACCTCGTGATCGACGCGACCGGACACGACGCGGTCGCGGTCAGCAAGCTCGACGAGCGGGGCGTCCTCGACGCGCCCGGCATCCGGCACGCGAAGGAACACAACACGGGGATGGACACGACGGACGACGACCAGTACGGCGCGCCCGGCCACGACTCCCCCGGTCACGACTCGATGTGGGTCGGCGAGAGCGAGGACGCCGTCGTCGAACACACCGGACTCGTCCACGACGGGCTCGTCGCGACGGGGATGGCGACCGCGACCGCCTACGGACTCCCGCGGATGGGACCGACGTTCGGCGCGATGCTCGTCTCCGGGAAGCGAGCGGCACAGGTCGCACTCGAGGAACTGGACGTCGACGCGGGCGACGTGGCGCTTTCGGGATCGCCGCCGACGCCCGCGGACGACTGATCCGTCCCGCCGGACAGGTACCGAGACTCCGAACGGAAGAGCGACGGAAACGGCGAAGACGACGGAAACGGCGAAGACGGCGGAAACGGCGAAGGCGACGGAAACGGCGGTGAGCGGACGACCGCGGCGCGCCGATCAAGGCACGACCGCGACCACCGCCGCAAGCGCGACCACGCCGACCGCGAGAAAGAGGTGGTTCGCACGCGGGTTCTTCGCGGGCGTCAGATCCATCGTGTAGTGGAACTCCGAGAGGGGGCGGAACGGCTGTATCCCCATCGGCGTGATCGCGTCGCCCGCGATGTGCGAACAGAGCGTGATCGTCACGACGGTCCCGACGAAGAGGGGCGTCCACGACGGCGCGGACGGGGCGGATCCAGCCATGACGACCGTGGCAACCAGTGCCGCGGCGATCCCCGTCGCGAGCGCGAACGCGAGCGTGTGTGTCGGACCGCGATGCGGGATCGGGAGCATCTGGTCGACGTCGGGGATCGTCGCGAACGCGACGGCGAGGACGCCGCCGACGAGCGCGAGTTCGACCGCCCCCGCGTCGAGTATCACGCCCGCTATCGGCGCGTACGCGAGCAGCGCGAGCCCGACGTGACCCCGACTGTACATGGTCTATATCGACCGCCGTCAATCAAAAAGGCGTCGTTGATCGGGGGCGAGCGACCGCCACCGATCGGGACCGGAAACGCCGGATCGGACACGCGATTCGCCTCACCCGTCGGTGGACGGCTCCGACTCGGACCGGGCGAGGCTGTCTCGTCGGCCGCCGCGGTCCCGCCAGGCGCGCCACCGTTCGTCGATCATCGCCCCGGCGGCGACACAGGTCAACGGAGGGGCGACGAGGAGGTTGACACCGGGGACGTTGACGACGAGGGACCCGACCGCGAGGGCGAGCCAGTCGTTCGGTTCGCCCTCGCCGAACCGACGGAGCAGAACGGAGCCGAGCGCGATCGTTCCGACCGTCACCGCCGCGTAGACGAACGCGGTCCCGGCGACGAACGGGATCACGATCGCCATCGGGAGGGGCTCCGGGGCACCCAGCTCCACGGCGAAAAGCAGGACGATGACGAGGAGGAAGGTCCCGATCGCGCCGCCGACCAGCGCGGCGAGGCCGATCGCGGCCGAGCGGACCGGACCGTCGCGCATCAGCCGCTCGACCGTCGGGACGTACGTGCCCGATCCGAACAGCTTCGAGGTCCCGAGCACTGCCGCACCGAGAAGGACCGAGAACGCGACCGAGGAGCCGTACACGATCAGTACGAACGCCGCGATCAGCGCGACCCCCGCGGCGGTCGTCGGATCGGTGGTCGTCGGTGGGGTCTGTGCGAGGCCTATCGGCGAGGCAGACGCGATCGCCGTTCCGAGGGATACGAGGACTGGAGGGAGGGCCATGCGAACTCTCGCGCCGTTCGACTCTTAAACATTGTCCGATCGGACGACCGCCCCGGATCCGGCGCGTTCCGGGTCACCAACCCGGTCCGAGCAACCGGTTCGCGGCGAGCGCGACGGCGACGGTACAGAGGAGGCCGATCACGCTGCCGAACGCGACCGTCCAGCCGGCGACGTCGGCGAGGAACCCGACGACGACGCTTCCCGACGCGGCGACGAACATGTACACGGTTCGAACGAGCCCGAAACCGGCACCCTGCTCGGCGTCAGAGAGGTGATCGAGGAACCGCGGAAGCAGCGCCGCGCCGAAGCTCATCCCGACCCCGACCAGCACCATGGCGGCGGCGATGGCGACGACGTGTGGGGTCGCCAACGCGAGCGCGATGCCCGCGGCTCCGACGACCATGCACATCCCGGTGACGACGTCGCGTCCGAACCGGTCGGACGCCACGCCGACGACCACCTGTGCGATCCCCTGCGCGACGAAGTAGCCGCCGAAGGCGATCCCCGCGGCGGTCGCGGAGTAGCCGTGGTGTTCGATGAGCAGCGTCGGGAGAAACGAGGCGACACCCTGCCACGCGAACTCGCCGAGCGCCGCGAGAACGACGGTGAACGCGATGGACGGCCGCGAGAGGAGCTCGGAGAGGGGTCCGATCCGAAACCGCTCCCGGATCGGTTGGTCCGGACGCCGCGGCTCGGTGGGGCGGACGCCGAGCGCGAACAGGACGACGCCGACGAGCCCGACGACGGCACCGAGCGCGACCGCGGGCCGCCAGCCGTATCGGACGGCGACCCACGACACCGCGACCGGCGTGAGCAGCCCGGCAACGGTCCCACCCGTGTTGTGGACGCCGACGGCGGTGCCGACGTCGTCGTATATCCGCGCGAGAAACGTCGTTCCGACGCTGTAGTGGAGCCCGGCCATCCCACCGAGCAGCACCGTCGCGAGGACGAACGCCGGATACGCCGGCGCGGCGGCGATGAGGAGGGCCGTGACCGCGGTCCCGCCGACGGAGACGAGGATCACGGAGCGCTCCCCGTATCGGTCGGCGAGAACGCCGGACGGGAACTGCGCGAGCCCGTACGCGAGCCACATCCCGGACAGCGCGAGCCCGACCGCCGCGTTCGACACCTCGAACGAGTCGGTGATCCGGGGGACGACCGGGCTGATCGCCAGCCGCCCGAACATGGTGACGAAGAAGGCGAACGTACACAGCGCCAACACCCGGTCGCGGTAGCGGAACGCGGGCAGTCGCTCGACGACGGAGGCCACTACGCGGTCGCAGGTGGGACCGGGCGGTAAGCCTGACGGTCTCGGCGGGATCGACCGGGTCGACCGGTTTCGGCGGGATCGACCGGGTCGATCGGTCACTGGCGTCGCCGGCCGACGATCAGGTCGTGAACAGATCGGTGTCGTCCGGGACCGCGAACAGCCCCATGCGAACGCCGGCGTCGAGCCAGCCGTAGCCGTACGAGTACGAGGCGAGCGCGTTGACGAGGTCGCCGTCCGCACGGAAGTGTCGACCGTCCTCGAGGTAGGACTCGGCCATCTCGGTCACGTCGGCCGCGGCCTCGCCCAGCGGGGTGTCCGTCGGCGGGCGCGGCTCCGCCTCCGCGAGCGCGTCCGCGAGCATCCGCTCGTAGCGCTCCGTCTTCTCCGCGAGGTCGGCGCTCATGCGGCGTCCGTTCCCCGCCACACGGCAAAAGTCCGTCGTGACGTCCGGGATCGAGGCAAGCCGTGCCGGACCGAAGGTGTGTTGACGCTGGGAGCCGTACCCCCCTGCAATGGGAGTTCAGGAAGGGTATCCGTTCGACGTCGAGGCGGTCCGCGGCGACTTCCCGATCCTCGATCGGCTCGTCGGGGGCGATCCGACGACGATCGGGCAAGACGAGAGCGACGACACGCCGCTCGTCTACCTCGACAACGCGGCGACGACGCACACGCCGGATCCGGTCGTCGACACCATCGCGAACTACTACCGCGGCTACAACTCGAACGTCCACCGCGGGATCCACCAGCTGAGCCAGGAGGCCTCGATCGCCTACGAGGAGGCACACGACACCGTTGCCGACTTCGTCGGCGCGTCGGGTCGCGAGGAGATCGTCTTCACGAAGAACACCACGGAGGCGATGAACCTCGTGGCGTACGCGTGGGGGCTCGAAGAACTCGGGCCGGGCGACAACGTCGTCCTCACCGAGATGGAACACCACTCCTCGCTGGTGACGTGGCAGCAGATCGGCAAGCGAACCGGCGCGGACGTGCGGTTCATCGAGGTCACGAAGGGAGGGACCCTCGACATGGACGACGCCGCGAGGAAGATCGACGACGACACGGAGATAGTGTCGGTCGTTCATGTCTCGAACGCGCTCGGAACGGTGAACCCGATCCGGGAGCTGGCGTCGATGGCCCACGATCACGACGCGTTGATCTTCGCCGACGGCGCGCAGTCGGTCCCCACCCGTCCGGTCGACGTCGGCGATCTCGACGTCGACTTCCTCGCGTTCTCCGGTCACAAGATGTGTGGTCCGACCGGGATCGGCGCGCTGTACGGCCGCGAGGCGATCCTCGACCGGATGAGCCCGTACCTGTACGGCGGCGACATGATCCGACGCGTCTCCTTCGAGGAGTCGACGTGGGAGGACCTCCCGTGGAAGTTCGAGGCGGGGACGCCGTCGATCGCACAGGGGATCGCGTTCGCGGCCGCGGTGGAGTACGTCGAGGAGATCGGCATGGAGCGCGTGCAGGCACACGAGGAGCTGCTCGCCGAGTACGCCTACGAGGAACTCGACGCGCTCGGCGACGTGGATATCTACGGCCCGCCGGCGGACGAGCGCGGCGGCCTCGTCGCGTTCAACGTCGACGGCGTCCACGCGCACGACCTCTCGAGCATCCTCAACGACTACGGCGTCGCGATCCGGGCCGGCGATCACTGCACCCAGCCGCTCCACGACGAGATGGGGATCGCCGCCTCCGCCCGCGCGTCCTTTTACGTGTACAACACGCTCGAGGAGGTCGACGCGCTCGTCGATGCGGTCGAGGCGGCTCGCGACCTGTTCGCGTAGGCGACGGCGGGGAGCGACTCGCATCGGGCGGAATCCGCACGGTTGACGGAACCCTTTTGAACGCGACGGGAGTAGCTGAACGCAGTATGGGACTGGGCTCGGACATGTACAGACAGCAGATCCTCGATCACTACAAGAACCCGCGAAACTACGGGGAGCTCGAGGATCCGGACTTCACCCACGTCGGCGAGAACCCCTCCTGTGGCGACACGATCCGCGTCGACGTCGCTCTGGCGGACGACGGCGAGACTATCGAGGCGGTCCGGTTCACCGGCGACGGCTGTGCCATCTCGATGGCCTCCGCGAGCATGCTCTCGGAGCGGTTACGGGGAATGACCGTCGCGGAGCTGGGCGAACTCGACACCGACGACGTCACGGAGATGCTCGGCGTCGACATCTCGCCGATGCGCGTGAAGTGTGCGGTGCTCGGCCGTCAGGTCGCACAGGACGGCGCGAAGATCCATCGAGGCGAACTCGACGTCGATCGGACGAAGACCGAGGACTGAGTCGATCCGAGCCCGCGGGACTTTTCCACGCGAACGACGTGCACCCATCCATGAGCGACGAGTTCGACAAGGAGGCGGAACGCGAAAAGCTCCGCGAGAAGTTCGCGGAAGACGAGAAGAAGCGCGAGCACACCCAGCGGATGTCCGAGCTCCTATTAAAAGGGGCGACGATGACGAACAAACACTGCGAGCGATGTAGCGACCCGATATTCCGACACGACGGCCGGGAGTTCTGTCCGACCTGCAACCGCCCCGCGGACGGGGGCGACGCGTCGACGGACGCCACACGAGCGACCGAGGGGTCGAACGCGGAGGTGTCGACCGCGCGGGACGTCGGGACGGCGAGCGCGAACGACGGGGAGACGCCCGAGCGCGACTCGGAGCCGGCGACGGGGCGGATCGAACGCGACGACGTCGTCCGGCGGCGAGACCTCGAGGGAACCGTCCAGCCCGACGACGGGTCCGACGACGTCGCGGACGCCCGCACGTCGCTCACACGCACGCTGACGAGGTTCGCCCGAGCGGCCGACCACACGGACGATCCGCGCCGCGCACGGGAGCACTTAAAAGCGGCCCGCGAGGCGGCCGAGGCGCTATCGGCCCTGGATCGGTAGTCGGTCGGAGTTCGAGCCGCCGTTTCGGCGGGTTCGGACGGGACCACACGGCGGAGCGCGACGATCCGACATCGCCAGCCGAGTCGTTCGTCGAGAACCGTCGTCAGCCGAGTCGTTCGTCGAGAATGAGCCGCGTTTTCGTCGATTTGACCTCGTCCATCTCGCGCGCTTTCGAGATCAGCTCGTTGACGGCGCGGGTGTCGACGGCGTCGACGACCAACACGACGTCGTCCTCGCCGGAGACCTGCCAGACGAAGTCGACCTCCTCCCACTCGACCATCCGATCGCCGACCGCGGCCGTATCGACGTTCATCTCCACGGAGATCTCGATCATCGCCTTCACGTTGCCGGTTCTGGTCGTGACGGTGAACCGCTCGATGACGCCCTCCTCGGTCATCCGGTCGACGCGGTTGCGGACGGTCCCCTCCGAGGTACCGACCCGATCGGCGATCTCGGTGTAGGGGGTTCGTGCATCCCGTCGGAGGATAGAGAGGATACGACGGTCGAGGTCGTCCATACCCCATCGTCTCGCCACGACGACTTACCCGTTACGAATATCGTAACGAACCTACGAACGACGCACTTATTAGTGTAGATACGTACGTATCTCGTAATGTCGAACGCCTATATCGCGCTGGCTGACGGACGCGTGCTCGAAGCGCGCGCTCGTGCGCCGGGGCGTACACGGGGTGAGCTGGTGTTCACGACCGCGTACACCGGGTACGAAGAGTCACTCACCGATCCCTCCTACGCCGAACAGGTTCTCACCTTCTCGTACCCGCTCATCGGGAACTACGGCGTCCGATCCGAACGGTTCGAATCCGACTCGGTACAGCCGCGCGCGGCGATAGCTCGCGAGTTAACCGACGACGTCGCCGAGTGGCTCGCGACGGAGGACGTTCCCGCGGTCGACCACGTCGACACCCGCGAAATCGTCACGAGCGTTCGCGAGGAGGGTGCGATGGCCTGTGGGATCGTCGCCGGCGAGGACGTCACGCCCGAGGACGCGGTCGCGGAGATGGAGGCGTGTAAGCCGATGAGCGACCACACCGACATCGGCGCACAGGTGTCGGTCTCGGAACCGACCGTCCACGAGGGCGGCGGCGAGGCGGATATCGCCCTGGTCGACTGCGGTGCGAAGGGCTCGATCATCTCCTCGCTCACCGAACGCGGCGCGGACGTCCACGTGTTCCCGTACGACGTGACGCCGGAGCAGGTCGCCGACGTCGACCCCGACGTGCTGTTCGTCTCGAACGGCCCCGGCGACCCGGAGAACTTCGTCGCCGCACAGGCGGTCGTCGACGCGTTCGCGGGCGAGCTCCCGATTGCCGGCATCTGTCTCGGCCAGCAGATCGTCGCGAGCGCGCTCGGCGGGACGACCGAAAAGATGTCGTTCGGTCACCGCGGCGTCAACCAGCCCGTCCAGGACCTCCGGACCGACCGCGTGGTCATGACGACCCAGAACCACGGCTACACCGTCGCCGACACCGGTCCGCTCGAGGTGACGCAGGTGAACGTCAACGACGACACCGTCGAGGGACTCGACAGCGAGGAACTCGACGTGATCACCCGCCAGTACCACCCCGAAGCGAACCCCGGCCCGCACGACTCGCTGAGCTTCTTCGACGACGTGTTGGCGCTGGCGGACGACCGCCAGCCGATCGCCGCGAACTGACCGCCACGTCGACGACCCGTTTCCGGCCCCACACCGACCGCTCGGGACCGATCGATCGCATCCGGCGTCGTTTTTACCCGTCGACCCCCATAGGCGAGCGTGACCAGCGAGATCCTCCTCACGAACGACGACGGCATCGACGCGGTCGGGCTGCGAGCGATCCACGACGCGCTCGCGGACGATCACGAGGTGACCGTCGTCGCCCCCGCGACGAACCAGTCGGGCGTCGGCGGGACCCGCTCGTGGTGGGAGACCACCGTCGAGTACGCGGAGACCGGGGCCGGCTACGCCGTCGAGGGGACGCCGGCCGACTGCGTCGCCGTCGCGGAGGTCGCGCTCGCGCTCGATCCCGACCTCGTCGTCTCCGGCTGTAACCACGGCCCGAATATCGGCGCACACATCCTCGGACAGTCGGGAACGGTCGGCGCGGCGATGGAGGCGTCGTTCCTCGGAACCCCCGCGATAGCCGTCTCGATGTACGACCGCGGTAACCTCCCGATCCCTCCGACGGTGACCCACGGGGACTTCGCGCTCGCGGGCGAGGTCGTCGCGGAGCTCGTCGAGCGATTCGAGCGGTCGGGACTCCCGCTCGGCGCGGACGTGGTGAACGTCAACGCCCCCGCCGCGGACGACGAGGCGGCCGCTGACCCGACGTATCGACTGACGGAGCCCGCACGCGGGTTCGACGTGATCGAGTTCGAGCCCGGCGACGACGCGCCGGGGGAAGGCGGGTTCGACGAGTCCAGAGGCGAGATGGGGATGGAGCTCCGCGACCGGTTCTGGCGCGAGTTCCTGCGCGGTGACGTCGCGGACGATCCCGGCTCCGATCGCCTCGCGGCGATCGACGGCGAGGTGAGCGTCTCGCCGCTGGGAACGTCGCGTGCGATCACTGGAGGCCGAGCCGGAGAACGGATCCGGTTGGACGACGCGGACCCGGTGAGTAACTGAGCAACAGGAGAGCGGGTCGCGTCCGGCTTCCGATCAGTCGTTCCCGAATTCGGTTCCGAGCGACGAGTCGTCGCGATCGCGGACGGATCGTCCGCCCGCGACCGCGTCCGTCTCGAGCGCGATGTCGAGTGCGTCCCGATACCGTCCCGCGTCGGCGGCCGATCTCGCAGCCGCGGCGACGTCGGGCGGGATCCGATCCAGCCGGTCGAGCTCGTCGACGAGTTTGAGGACGTGTCGGTCCTCCCACGATGACATACCCGTTCGTACGCTGGCGGTACGGGTAGAATAGGGAGATCGTTAACCCGGATTCAGTCGGATTGGTCGGGGAATCCGGAGAGGATCTCGACGCCCGAGGACGCCCCGATCCGCGCTGCACCGGCCTCGAACATCGCCGTCGCCGCCTCGTAGGAACCGATGCCGCCGGACGCTTTCACCGGGAGGTACTCGCTCATCAGTTCGACGTCGGCGACGGTTGCGCCGCCGTCGGCGAAGCCGGTCGACGTCTTCACCATGTCCGCGTCCGCCTCGACGGCGGCCTCGCAGGCACGATGCTTCTCCTCGTCGGTCAGCAGCGCCGTCTCGACGATGACTTTCACCGGAACCGGCACGGCGGCGGTGACCTCCGCGACGTCCGCGGCGACCGCGTCGTCCTCCCCCGCCTTCAGCCGCCCCACGTTGATCACCAGATCGATCTCGTCGGCTCCGTCGTTCCAAGCGTTCACCGCCTCGTCGTGTTTCGACGCCATCGACGCCTGTCCGTGCGGAAACCCGACGACCGTCGCGAGCGTCTCGGGCGCGCCGTCGTACGCTTCGGCTCCGGCGACGTAACACGGCGGGATACAGGCGTTCATCCCGTCTTCCGTGGCCTCGTCGAGAACCGTCTTCACGTCGTCCCACGTCGTCTCCGGGCCGAGAACGGTGTGATCGATCCGTTCGGCGAACTCCTCGCGGTTCATGTCCGTGCGGTCGACGCCGTCCCTAAAAGGCCTGCTGGGTCGCCGTCGATCGATGAGGCCACGCCCGGACGGGAGAAAGGACGGGTACGAAAACCCCGACGGACGGGAGCTGTCAGCCGCGCGGTCCGTCAGCCGCGACGGTGGTCTCGCGCCGCGTTCAACACTCCGACCAGCCGCACGACTCGCACGTCTTACAGCCCTCCGAGTAGTAGAGGCTCATGCCGCCACAGTCGGGACACTCGGGCGACTCGCCGGCCGCGATGAGGTCCTGCATGGCGTCGTCGTCCGCGCCGTCGGAGGCCTCGGTCGCTCCCGGATCGGCGGCGACCGCGCCGCCGTCCGTCTGGCTCGACGGCTCCGCCTCGTCCACGACGCCGTCGACGTCGTCGAGGCTCTGCTGTTGGGGGATCCCCTTGTCGATCTCGTCGTCGAGGTACCGGCGCAGGGCGGTACCGATCGCGTCCGGGATCGACTGGATCTGCTCGCCTTTGTCCCACGCGACCTTCGGGCTCCGCGTGCCCTGGAGCTCGTCGACGATCTCCTCGGGGTCGACGCCGGAGCGCAGCGCCGTCGAGATGACCTTCGCGAGCGCCTCCGTGAAGGAGTTGGTGTAGCCACCGGAGTGGCCGATGTTCGCGAACAGCTCGAACGGCCGTCCGTGCTCGTCCTCGTTGACCGTGATGTACAGCTTCCCGTATCCCGTCTCGACGCGCTGGGTGACGCCGGTCAGCGAGTCGGGCCGGGGCCGCGTCTCGGTGTAGTCGATACTCGGGTCGTCGCTGGCTTCGAGCAGGTCGGAGATCTCCGCGTCGATCGCCGCTTGGACGTCCTCGTTGTCGAGGAACGCCTCGACACCGCCGAACACCTCGGATATCTGCTCGACGATCGTCTCCGCGGCCTCGGTCTCGTCGGCGAACTCCGCGTTCTTCGCACGCGTCGTGAGCACCTGCTTCGAGCGCGTCCCGTCGCGGTAGACGGTGACGCCCTTCCCGCCGTGGTCGTAGATGTAGCGGTACACCTCCTCCATCTCCTCGGCGGTCGCGTCGTTCGGGAAGTTACACGTCTTAGAGATGGCGGAGTCGACGCCCTCCTGACACGCGCACTGTACCGCTGCGTGTTGTTTACCTGACAAGTCTCCGGTGACGACGAACAGCTCACCGATGGCGTCCGGAACGGTTTCGAGCCCCTCGACGCCGTCGAACTCGTTTTCGGCCATCTGTGCCTGTGCCTCCTGCTTGACGGCGTCGACGTCGACGTCGTTCGCCTCCAAGGTACGCAGGAAGTAGTCGTCGAACTCGACGAGCATCTCGTCGCCCTGCACGTCGTCGGAGACGTTCTTGTAGAACGCGACGTTGTAGATCGGCTCACAGCCGCCCGTCGTGTTGCCGATCATCGACGTCGTCCCGGTCGGGGCGATCGTCGTCGTGTTGTGGTTACGGATCGGGAAGCCGTCCGCCCACTCGTCGGCGTCGAGCCCGGTATGGTGTTCGAACCAGTCACGATACTCGGTAGGGTTCGCGTACTTCGAGTCCGCCCAGTCGTTGAACACGCCGCGGTCCTCGGCGAGCTCGTGGGAGCTCAGCTTCGACTCGTGGTTGATGTGGGTCATCAGCTGGCGGGCCACCTCGTGGCCCTCCTCGGAGCCGTACCGGACACCGAGCTGGATGTACAGCTGGGCGAGCCCCATGATGCCGAGACCGATCTTCCGCATGTCGCGGACCTTCTGTTCGATCTTCTCGACCGGAAAGTCCGACATCGTGACGACGTTCTCCAAAAAGCGGGTGCCGTAGTCGATGCGCTCGTCGAACGCCTCGAAATCGATGGCGTCGTCGAGGAACGCGGCGACCGCTTCCTCCTCGGTGTCGTACTCGTCGGCGTGTTCCTCGCTCCAGACGCGCCAGTCCGGCGCGTCCCGTGCGGCCAGCGTCGAGAGGTTGATGTGGCCGAGGTTGCAGGCCTCGTATTCTTCAAGTGGTTGTTCCCCGCATGGATTTGTTGCAAGGATTCGGTGGTTTGGATTTTCCTCAACGTCGAACGAATGTTCCTTGTTCACTCGTTCGAGGTAGATGACGCCCGGTTCGCCGTTCTCGTGAGCGCCCTCGATCATGTCGTCCCACAGCTCCTGTGCGGGGATCGAGAGGACCTCGCCGACCTCGACGTGCTCGCCGAGGCCGAACATGTCGTAGATCTCCTTCGTCTCCGGCGTCGCGACGTGCGGCTCCTCCGTGCGCGGGTTGGTGAAGGTGAACTCCTCGTCGTTGTACAGCGCCTGCATGAAGTCGTCGGTGACGCCGACGCTGATGTTGAAGTTCGAGAGGTGACCCTCGACGGCGTTTCGGAGGTGCTCGGGCACCTTTCCGTCCTCGTCGATCAGCTCGCGCGCCTCCTCTAAGGCGTCCGCAAAGGAGTTGTGCGTGAAGTCGTCGGGATCGTTCAGGCGCAGCGAGTGAGCCAAGGAGACGTCCTTGTTCTTCGAGTGGATGAACTGGATGACGTCGGGGTGGGAGACGCGCATGACGCCCATCTGTGCGCCGCGGCGTGCGCCACCCTGTGCGATCGTCTCGCACATCTGGTCGAACGTCCGCATGAACGTGATCGGGCCGGAGGCGATTCCGCCCGTTGACCCGACAGAATCACCATATGGACGGATCTTCCAGAACGCATATCCCATGCCGCCACCGCTCTGAAACACCTCCGCGGCCTCCTTGGCGGTCTGGTGGATGTCGGTGATATCGTCGCCAGGTGAGTCGACGAAGCAGGCGGAGAGCTGCTGGAGCTCGTCGCCGGCGTTCATCAGGGTCGGCGAGTTCGGCATGAAGGAAAGCGACTCCATCCCCTCACGGAATCGCTCGGCGGTCGCCTCGACGTGGCTTCGGACCTCGTCGGGTAGCTCGGGGACGACGGTCTCGTAGGCGAACTTGTTGACGTTGTGCGCCGTCAGCGTCGTCTCACTGTCGTCCTCGGCGGTCGTCCCCGCCCCGAACACGTCGGCGGCGAGCTCGTCGCGGCGCGGGTGATCGGGTTTCAGCTGATCGGGCGTGACCGTGACCTCGACGTCGCGCTTCTCGGCCTCGAAGACCGCCTCCGCGAGCGCGACGTTGCGCGCGACGCGGACGAACAGATCCTCCGGATCCTCGATCGGTTCGCCGTCGGCGTTCTTTCGGAGGTAGCGCGCGGGGAGGATATTGTGGTACGCGTTGTCCGTGAGACGGTCCTGTAAGGTGTCTCCCGTGGTTCGTTTGATCGGCAGTTCGAGTTCGTCGGCGGAGACTCCGTCGCTGCTCATTCGACGGCGACCCCGCTCAAATCGTGTGTGGTTCGGCTCATGTATCGTGATGTTATACTGGCGAAGTGGATCCCTTTAGCGTTGCGTTCCGGTCCGGTGGGCTGGCACCTGTTCGATCCGTTATGGTTTATCGAGTCGGCGTTCACAGCTCAGAATCGGTTCCGTTGGATCGACACGGGATACGTAAACATAAGCATAGCTAGACCGGAGTGAAAGTGGATCGACGTCGGAGAAATCACGGTGTGTGGACGCCACACCCACTGGAACCAATGGGGGGATCGTCCATGGTAGTCGTCGTCGCAGCGACGCATGGTATCGAAGGGGTCCCGTACACGACGTCGACAGTCGTTCCCGACGACCAACGCGAACATATCAGATATACAGAATCGTTTGCGTCTTGCGGTTCCGGTCCCACACGCTTATGCCCTCGGTGTCCATTGTCGACGATCATGTCCGTTTCGCTGACCGCCACGCTCGGAACGCTCTCGCTCCAGGCCGGCATCACTGGCGACCCCGTAGGACAGCTGTTGATCGCGCTCGTCGTCATCGCGCTCATCGTTATCGTCGGGAAGTTCGTGCTCTCGCTCGCGTGGCGACTGATCTCCATCGGGATCGTCGTCGTCGCGATCTGGTTCCTGCTGTCGACGCTCGGCGTGGTCTGATCCCGGTCGCGTTCGGCTCGATCCGGTCCCAGTGGAGAGTTGTCTAGCTCCGGTCGTGGACGGCTCGAGCCGAGTTCGTGACGACGAGCACGCTGCTCGTCGCCATCGCGAGCGCGGCCAGAAGCGGGTTCAACAGCCCCGACACCGCAAGCGGGATCGCGATCGCGTTGTACACGAACGCCCACCCGAGGTTCTGTTTGATCCGGCGATTCGTCCCGCCCGTGATATCGAACAGTTCGGGGATCGCCGAGAGGCGGTCCTCCAACAGGACGGCGTCGGCCGCGTCCGCCGCCAGATCCGTCCCGCTCGCGATCGAGACGCCGAGGTGTGCCGCGGCGAGCGCCGGCGCGTCGTTGCTCCCGTCGCCGACCATCGCGACTCGCTCGCGAGCGCGGAGCCGTCGCACCGTTTCGGCCTTCGCCTCCGGCGGCACCTCCGCGAAGGTCTCGTCGACGGCGGGATGGTCCTCGAAGCGTCGGGCTGCGGCGGTCGAGTCCCCGGTCAGGACCACGACGCGCTTGCCACGCGCGTCGAGTTCGGAGACGACCGCATCCCATCCATCCCGAAGCTCATCGCCGACGACGATCACGCCCTCGACGGTCCCGTCCCGACCGACGAACACCGGTACGCGACCGTCCCGTTCGGCCTCCGCACCCGCCTCGCGGAGTCGATCCGGGATCGTCCAGTCGACGACCGCACCGTCATCGGCCGTCTCGTCGAGGACCGACTCATCGACCGCCCCGTCGGTGAACAGCGATCTGTGACCGACGAGCGTGTCGTGCCCGTCGATCCGGCCACGGACTCCCGTATCGAGGACCGTCACGTTCGTGGCCTCGGCGTGAGGGGTTGCCGCGTCGGTGCCGCCGTCGGCGGCGACGTCGGGATCCATTCGTCCGGGGCGGTCGGGGCGGTCGAAGCGGTCGGAGCGATCGGTCCCCTCGGCCGCGGCAACCACCGCCTCGGCGACGGGATGGATCGACGCGCGCTCGACCGCGGCGGCGCGGTCCAGCAGCCGGTGGGCCGGTGTACCGTCGGTCACGACGTCGAGAACCCGCATCTCGCCGTCGGTGAGAGTCCCCGTCTTATCGAACACGACCGTCTCGATGTCGTCTCCCTCCTCGAAGACGGCGTCCGAGACGATCACGATCCCCCGGCGGGCGGCGTCGCGGATCCCGGCCGCGACGGCGAGCGGCGTCGCCAGGCCGAGCGCACACGGACACGAGACGATGAGCACGGTGAGACTCACCAGCGCCGCGGCCGTCGGCGACGACCCGGTCGCGAGCAGGACCGCGCCGACGACGACCGCGATCGCGATCACGAGCGGGACGAACACCGTCGCGAGTTTGTCGACGAGCCGCTGGATCCCCGACCGGGAGCTCTGGATGTCCCAGAGCAGGCGGACCAGCCGGTCGAGCGTGCTCGTGACCTCCTCACCGACCGCGACGACGACCGGTGCGTCGGCCACGACGGTCCCGCCTCGAACCTCGTCGCCGACGCGTTTGGTGGTCGGGAGCGACTCACCCGTCACGAGCGCCTCGTCGACGGCCGCCGTCCCCTCGACGACGGTTCCGTCCAACGGCACCCGTTCGCCCGGTCTCACGAGCAGGTGCTCGTTCGGGTCGACCTCGTCGACCGGGACCGATTCGCCCGAGGCGAGTCGGACGGTCGGCTCCGACGCCGTCGTCAGCTCCGAGAGCATGCCGGTCGCCCGACGTTTGATTCGGGCCTCGTAGTGGGTTCCCGCGACGACGACGAGCACGACGGCGATCGTGACGTCGAAATAGAGGTCGGTTCGCCCGAGCACCATCGCGAGCGTACTGTATGCGTACGAACTCACCGCGGCAAGCGAGACGAGAAGGTCCATGTTCGGCTGTCGCGCACGGAGGCTCACGTACGCGCCGCGCAGGATCGGGTAGCCCGTATAAAACAGGACGATCGACGAGAACACCCAGATGTGCGCGAACAGGTAGAGCCCGTCGATCCCGTCGAGATCGAGAAACGGATCGTAGCCGAAGTACGTCGGATAGAGGAACAGGACGTACCACAGCATCGCCATCATCCCGAAGAATCCGCCGCCGATGAGAAACCGGACGACGTCGACGTCGTCACCGTCCGGATCCGGGTCCGCCCTGTCGCTCGCCGTGTATCCGGCGACCGAGAGTCGATCGGGCAGTTCCTCGGCGGAAACGCGGTCTGGATCGTAGTCGATCCGGATCGTGTCGGTCGCGTAGCTCGCCTCGACACCCTCGACACCATCCTGCTCTCCGGCCGTCAGTTCGAGGAAGGACTCGCAGGTCGCACAGTGCATCCCGTCGACGTGGAGGAACGTCGTCTCGCCGTCGAACGTCGCCGCCGGGGTCGTCTCCGGGACTCGATCGTCGAGGTCCTCGAGGTCCTCGACGTCGTCGAGGGACCGAGCGACCGCCAGACAGCCCCGACAACAGAACTCGCCGTCGACGTCCGGGGCGGTGAACGGGTCGGGTTCCGCGGGGAGCTCACAGAGGGTACAGTTCGACATTGGATCGGTTGAGTGGTCGTGTCATCCGAATGGGACGAACCGGTGTCGGAGTGCCGGAGCGAACCGGGCGTCAGGACGCCGAGGCGGCGGTTACGCCTCCGCGGTCCCGGTTCCCGGCAACAGGCTCCCGCCGGTAGCGACCCGCAGGCTCAGGTAGATGAGCAGGACGTTGACGGCCGCAACGAGAACGACGAGTTCCGCACGGGAGCTCGCGAACGCGGCCACCGGAACGAGCGCGGCCAACGGCAGCAGGAGCACTCGCTGAATCGACGGATCCATGGACGTTGCTGGTATCATGCACGTATGTAGGTGTGGGAGCGTTTTCAGTATTCGGGAACGCCTGTGCGTTATATATTTGGAGCCGAACAACACTGGCCATGACCCGGAACGAGAGCGCACACGCCTCCGTGAACGACCTCGGTGACGTCGAGGACGCGGACGACGTCGCCGACGGCCCGGAAGAGTTCGATCCCATCGGAACCCTCGCGTTGATCCTCGTGTACTTCGCCATACTCACGATCGCGTGGGTGTACGTGTACTTCATCGAGTTCCTTGGCCGGGATCTGGTCGTGCTCGGGTGACCCGATAGATGCACGTTCACGCCTACGAGAAGATCTGGCTCGCGCTCTCGATCGTGTTGATCCTGCTGTTGCTGGGAAGCGTTACGTACGGTGCGGTCGGACCCGGGATCGCGATGGTGTCGGATCAGCAGGACCCGCTCGACCCCGAAGCGCTCGACGAGGACGACCGGTTCGCCGAGCCACGCGTCGAACAGGTCGGTGAAAACGAGTACGAGGCGTACGTCGTTGCCTACCAGTTCAACTTCGATCCGGACCCGATCGTCGTCCCCGCGAACAGCGAGGTGACCTTTTATATCACCTCGCCCGACGTCATTCACGGCTTCGAGGTCGTCGGGACGAACGCGAACACGATGGTGATCCCCGGCGAGGTCGCGGAGATCACCGTCCAGGCGAACGAGCCGCGAGAGTACGGCATCGTCTGTAACGAGTACTGCGGTGCGGCACATCACGGTATGGAAGGAACGCTCGAGGTCGTCCCCGAGGAGGAGTACGAACAACGAACCGCCGCCGAGGCGGACGACGGAGGTGAGGACGCATGAGCTCGGCGATCGAGTCGGAGCCGACGTTCGTCGACGAGTTCCCCGCGGAATCACGGCTGATCCGGGCCGCGTTCCTCGGGTCGTTCCTCGCGCTCGGGCTGGGAGCCGTCTTCGGGATCATCCAGACGCTCCATCGGACGGGAATCGCCCGTCCCTTCAGCTCCGTGGACTACTACACGTTCCTCACCGCCCACGGCGTCTTCTTGGTGATCAGCTTCACGATCTTCTTCCTCGTCGGACTGTTCACGTGGGCGGTGGTCCGGAGCCTCGATCGGCCGCTCGTGAACATCAGGATCTCCTGGACGTGGTACGCGCTCATGTCCGCCGGCATCACGATGACCGGCGTCTCGATCCTCGCCGGCTTCACGAACCGGATCGACATGAGCGCCGACGTGCTGTTCACGTTTTACGCCCCGCTCCAGGCGCATCCGCTGTTCTACACCGGACTCGCGGTGTTCATCGTCGGCACGTGGATCGCGGGCGCTGACTGGTTCCGGACGTGGCTCGCGTGGCGCGAGGAGAACCCCGACGAGCGGATCCCTCTCCAGACGTTCATGGTGTTGACGACGATGGCGATGTGGTACATCGCCACCTCCGCGATCGCCGTCTCGGTGCTCGTCTTCCTCCTGCCGTGGTCGCTCGGCTGGATCGAGCAGGTCAACCCGACGCTCACGCGGACGCTGTTCTGGTTCTTCGGCCACCCGGTCGTCTACTTCTGGTTGATGCCGGCGTACCTGCTGTGGTACACCGTCCTCCCCAAGATCGCCGGCGGCCGCCTGTTCAGCGACCCGCTCGCGCGGGTCGTCTTCGTGTTGTTCCTGCTGTTGTCGACGCCGGTCGGGATACACCACCAGTACCTCGATCCCGGCATCGCGGAAGGGTTCAAGTTCATCTCGATGACGAACACGATGTTCCTGCTCCTCCCGAGCCTGCTGACCGCGTTCACCGTCGTCGCCAGCGTCGAGTACGGTGCCCGAAAGCGCGGTGGAACCGGAATCTTCGGCTGGCTTCGCGAGCTCCCGTGGCGTGACCCCGCCTTCACCGGCATGATGCTGGCCGGACTGATGTTCGCCGCCGGCGGCTTCTCGGGCATGATCAACGCCGGAATGAACATCAACTACATGATCCACAACACGATCTGGGTGCCCGGTCACTTCCATCTCACCGTGGGTACCGCCGTCGCGTTGACGTTCATGGCGGCGACGTACTGGATCTGGCCGCAGATCTCGAACAAACCGATCTACAGCAAGCCGATCGGGCTGTTTCAGGTCGTGTTGTGGTTTATCGGGATGGCGCTGATGTCGAACGCGATGCACGCACAGGGTCTGCTCGGCGTCCCGCGCCGGACCGCCGAGCCCGAGTACGCCGGCTTCGACTACCCGCTGGCGCTCGGCGGCTTCGAGGAGCTGAACCTCCAGATCGCGATCGGCGGGACGCTGCTTTTCGTCTCGACGGTCCTCTTTTTGGGCAACGTCGTGCTGACGATGGGTAACCCGAAGGTGTCCGGACTCGCCGAGTCGCTTCCCCCGGCGCTCTCCGGACCCGAGGACGCGCCGATGGTGCTCGATAACCTGCGCCTCTGGTTCGCCATCGCCGTCGTGTTGGTCGTGCTCGCGTACGCGCTCCCGATCGTCGGAATCGTCTCGCGAGGCGGACTGCTCGGACCCGGCGGAAGCGCGTTCCCGGTGTGGATCGACGTCGCCGGCACGTGGATCGCGAACGCGACCGCCGTGGTCCCGGAGGTGCTCCGATGAGTCTCGACATCACCCGTGGCGGGCTGCTCGTCGGGATCGCGATCTTCGGCGTGATAGCGTATGAACTCCGAACCGTCGCGGAGATCCTCGGCGTGGAGGTGCCGCTGATCCCGTACCTGGCGCTCGTGTTCGCGGCCGCCGGGGTCGCCGTCTGGTTCGTGTCGCTGAAAGGCGGCTGGCGGACGGATACGGACGAGGCCGCCTGAACGATGGCGACGGCGAGGGGACCGGCGGGCGGCGTGCCTGCGCGCTTTCGTGGGGCCAAAGGAGCCGCGTACCGCGGACTCCTCGCGGGATCGGTGGTCGTGCTCGCGTATCTCGTCGTCGTAACTGGATACCTCGTCACGACGTCCACGGAGGTGATCGATCCGAGTCGAGCCGCCTACCCGCTCGTCTGGTTCTCGCTGTCGGCGGCGGCGCTCGCGGCCGCGTTCGGCCCGGACGGCGAAAGCGGCGTCCGGAGAGGAGTCAATCGATGGCCCGCCGTCGTCGCCGCGGGATACGTCCTCCTGTTGGCGGGCGTTAGCGGTCAGCTCTCCATCGGTTCAACCGGTGTCGGACTCTCCATCTCCGGCGGGCTTCCGGGTTGGGCTCCGGTCGTCGTCGCCGATCTCGCCGTCGTCGGCGTGGTCGCCGTCCCGTTCCAATCCATCGGGTACGTGGTCCTCGGCGCACTGCTCGCGCGAGCGCTGTCGGCGACGACCCGGTCCGCCCTCGCCGGAGTGCTCGGGCTGTTCACCTGTGCCGGCTGCGTGCTCCCGATCGTCGCCGCCGTCGCCTCGATAGGGAGCGTCCCGTTGCTCGCGAACGGTCTGACCTACGACGTCTCGACCGCCGCGTTCGCGCTGACCGCAACGCTACTCGCAGGCGTCGTCGTCCGCGAGCGGGCCGGAAGCGACCGATGTGAACGCTGAGTGGGAGTATCGTCGCCACCCGGCCGGTTCGTGCCCGCGATCCAGTCACATCCCCTCAATCCTTGATTCCGAAGCTCACGGAGTGCTTCGAGACGCCGATGAGCCGGACACACGGATTCGAGGTGTTTCCAACCTATCGACATATAAATACTTTAATTATGTAGGCGGTTGTGAGAACAATTACAGATGAGCAAGCAACCCGCAGAACGAACGTTACAGTCGGAGCTGCTCGGGCGAGAGGTGCGGTTCAACTACTCGGAAACGTGGCTCGCGTACTCGATGCTCGGACTCCGCGTCGTGATCGCGTGGGTGTTCCTGCAGGCCGGCCTCTCGAAGCTCCTTGAGGGCGGCATCGGTGACCCGCTGGCGTGGTCGTCGGCCGGGTTCCTCCAGAACGCTATCGCCGACGCGAACCCGTTACAGGGTCTGTTCCTGTGGTTCGCGAACTACTCCGCGATCATCGACCCGCTCGTGGTCTTCGGACAGATCCTGATCGGGCTGGCGCTGCTTTTGGGCGTGTTCTTCAGATTCGCCGCGCTGATGGGCGCGCTCCAGATGTCGATGTTCTGGACTGCAGCATGGGAGGGCGGACTGCTGCAGGGGTTCCCCGTGGGGCACGGCTACTTCATCGACAGCTCGTTCGTGTACATGCTGCTTTTGTTCGGACTCGGGGCATGGGGAGCGGGCCGAATACTCGGCGTGGATCGCGTGCTCGAGGAGACCGAAGTCGTGAAAGCGAACCCGTGGCTGCGATACCTCCTCGGCTGAACCGGCGCTCACCGATCCCTCCATCAACGTAGCGCGACCTCACGCCGCTCCGCCGCGAGTCAAACGAAACGTCCTCCGTTCACGGAGCGCGAGCCACGACCAGGAACGTCTCCGGTCGCTCGACGACGCGTACCGGTTCGAGTTCACCATCGGTGAGGGCCTCGGCCGCGTCGGACGCGGCGTAGCGTTCGTCGACCGGCGGCCCCGCAGCCCCTTCCCCGTTTGCGCTCCAGTCGGCGATGACGATACGGCCTCCCACACGGAGCAGCCGTCCGAACTCGGCGATCGTGTCCTCGACCGGATACTCGTGGTACGTCATCGTCGAGAAGACGCCGTCAAGCGAGTCGTCCGGCAGCGGTACGTCGTCGGAACCCGCCGTGATGAGGTCGACGTTTTCGGGTACGCCCTTCTCTCGATAGTACTCGTGCATCTCCGGCTGGAGGTCGATCGCCGCCACGGACCCGACGTACGGCGCGACGTCGTCCGTATAAAAGCCCGTCCCGCTGCCGACGTCCGCGACCGCGTCGCCGGGGGCGGGATCCAGCGCGGCGATCAGCTCCTCGCGCGAAAGGAACCGATATCGGGAAGCCTCCTCCAAACGGTCCGCGCCGTCGGCGTCGAACGTGTGAAACCCCACGCTCACACACCCCGCTGACGCCGTCGAATCGTTCGACTCGATCGATCGAGACGAGAGCGTTGCTCCGAGCGCCGCACCGACCACGCAGTTTTGTCCATATGAAACAATACCGATCTGTCGTATTAAAACCGTGCGAAAAGGACCGTTCGTTCATGGCCTCGTCGTCGCGCTCACCGTCGGGGCGATCACTCGAGCGTCGACGATCCGGAAACGACCGAACGAGCATCGACGATCCGGAAACGACCGAGCGAGCATCGACGAGTCTCGAAAAGCGAGACGAGAGGCGGACCCCGAGTCGCCTCACGCCGGATCGATCGGCGAGACCTCGAGTTCGACGGCGGCGGAGTCGATCCCGATCCGGGCGAACTGCGTTCTAACGTGTTCTTTCGCCGCCGCGATCGCCTGCTCGCGGGTGTCGAACCCGCGCGTCGTCGGCTCCTCGAACGCGACGCGGATCTCCGTGCCGTCGACGAGGAGGGGAGATCCGCCGGTCTCGACCTGATAGAAGGAGTCGCACACCCAGACGTACGGCGCGTCCTCGTTCGGCGCACCCTTATAAGACGGCGGCTCCTCGCCGCGCTCGAACACCGTCCCGGTGAGATCCGTCCCACCGCCGCTCCCGCGGACGAGTATCATACCCTCGATAGCGGCTGGACGGGTAAAAAGACCCCGCGGGGAAACCGCTTTCCACCTGGCACTCAGTTGGTCGTGTATGACCTTGGAGGACTTCACCGAGTTCACCGACGGCGATTCGGCCGTCGATCCCGACGACGGGGGCTCTACGGACGCAGCCACCGATCCCGACGCGGTCGACGTCGACGCCGATACCGCCTCCGCGGACGCCACCGGTTCGGTCGGCACCGGCGGATCCGGTACCGCCGCCGGTTCCAGCGACGGTACCGAGCCCGCGAGCGACGAGTCGGCGTTCACGGACTACGATGTCGAGCCGTCGGGCAACGACATCGGGCTCGGCGTCGTCTCCGTCTCACAGGGACTCCGCGTCGCCGAGGAGGCCGAGGAGACGACGCTGAAGGCGTTCGTCACGGCCGGCAACCGCGAGGCGGTTCGGCTCGGGAAGTACCTCGTGGTTCCGTACCCCGACGGCGAGCGACTGTTCTGTCGGATCACCGCGTTGGAGTACGCACAGGAGTTCCAGTCGGACGACGCGACGGAGATCCACGCCCGCCGTCAGATGCGGCGTGACGACTTCGCCGAGCGCGACTACAAGTTCATGGCCGAGCTGGAGCCGATATCCGTCGTGTACGCCGACGGCGACGACCTGAGTCGTCGAATGACCGACCGCGTGCCGAAGCCGGGAGCGGTCGTCGAGGAGGCCGCGGACGCGACCGAGATCAAGACCGGGCTGAAGATCCCCGAGTCAGGGGTGTTCCTAGGTCATCTCTCCGTCGGCGGCGAGACGGTACGGACGGCTGCGGAGCCGCCGACGGTCGACTACCGGGTAAAAGACGACTACGCCGACGGCGACCCGCTCGCGTTCCGACACACGCTGATCGCGGGCGGCACCGGGTCCGGGAAGACCCACGCCGCCAAGAACGTGCTTCGGCAGTACCTCGACGAGGACCGAACGTATCCGATGGACGACGGTCGAGAGGCGCGGATGGCGGTCGTGCAGTTCGATCCGCAGGACGAGTACGCCCAGATGCACGACGACAACCCCGACCTCACCGATGCCGACGCCCGACGCCTGGAACGCGAGGGGATCGCGCACGGCGGCCACGACGACACCGTCGCGCTCGTGCCGACGGCGGCGGGCGCGACGTATCCGGGCGAGGGACATCGGGCCGAGCAGGTGCAGTTCACGATCCCCTTCTCGATGGTCGACGAGTACGACATGCCGTGGCTCGTCGCCGGGTCGGGACTGAACGAGAACCAGTACCCCGCCCTGTTGACCCTTTTGAACCGCTTTTTCGACGACTACGGGAGCTCGGGGACGTATCGGCAGTTCCTCTCGTACCTCGACGATCCGGCGCTCAAAGAGGAGCTTCACGAGTCCGGACGCGTCCACGAGGCGACGTACGACGCCGTCAAGCGCCGGGTTCGCGGCGTCCCGGGCGGGGTGTTCGACGGCGACGCGAAGCCGATCACCGAGCTCGATCACACCCTGGTCCGCCCGGGCGGACTCTCGGTGATCCCGACGTACCACCTCCCGACGTCCCGGCAGAAGGAGATCGTCGTGCTCGCCGTCTCGACGATGTTGGTCGGGGACAAGCTGTCGAACGACCCGCGAAGCGACCGCGTCAAGGAGACGCCCCTGCTCGTCGGGATGGACGAGGCGCACAACTTCCTCGCGGACGCCGACAACGTGCAGGCCCGGAAGGTGGTGGGGACGTTCACCGAGGCGGCCAAACAGGGCCGGAAGGAACGGCTCGGCCTGTTCCTGATCACCCAGGACCCGCAGGACGTCGCGGAGTCGGTGTTCAAACAGATCAACACGACCGTCGTGCTCAACCTCGGCGACGAGGACGCGATCAAGAGCGTGAACATCCCGACGACCCTCGCCGGGAAGGTGCCGTACATGGAGAAGGGACAGATGGTCGTCTACTCGCCGGACAACTCCGAACCGGTCGAGCTGATCGGCCTCTCGAACTGCGTGACGCGCCACGGCGACTGAGTCGCCGACGGGACGCGTCGGCGTGGGGGGGCCATCGCAGCGTGGTACCTCTCTGCTCTCGACCCCGTCGTCACGTCAGTCCGCGTCTCGCGCGATTCGCGCGGGGTTCCCCCGGACGACGACCCCGTCGGGGACGTCGCTCGTGACGACCGCCCCGGACCCGACGACTGCGTCGTCGCCGATCGTCACGCCGGGGTTTATGACGGCGCGCCCGCCGATCCAGACGTTCTCGCCGATCGTCACCGGCCGTCCGGACTCGAGACCCTCCCGACGCATCGCCGGGTCGACCGGATGGGTCGCGGTGTACACGTGGACGCCCGGCCCGATCAGGCAGTCGCGACCGATCTCCACCCGACACACGTCGAGGACGACGCAGTCGACGTTGGCGTAGACGTTCGCACCGAGGTGAACGTTGTACCCGTAGTCACACCGAAACGGCGGCTCGATCTCGCAGCCGTCGCCGAGCGAGCCGAGCAGGTCGTCCAGCAGCTCTCGGCGGCGCTCGTGCTCGTCCGCGCCCGACCGGTTGTACCGGTTCGTGAGCGCCCGTGCGCGCTCCCGCTCCGCCACGAGCTCGGAGTCGGCGGCGTCGTACGGCTCCCCGTTCAGCATCCGTTCCTTTTGAGTCCGCATGTCGATCCGTCGTCCGAGCGGGCCTTGACATCCTCCCCGCGCTGAAGCGCGAGGATTCCCACGGCACTGCACCGCTGGGTTGGGATATTGTGGTTTACGACGTTACGTGTTCTTGCGGTGCGAACGCACCAGTTTCCGTGTCAAACAGGAACGTCGATGGCTGTGCCAACCAGCCGTTACTCCTATTCACCGAGAGATTCGGTGAACTCGGAGATACTTTCTGCCGAATGTTCTCAGCGCCGTTCACATCTGCGTTCGCCACTGTCCCGCACTCATCGCAGATATACAGTCCGCGTTCAACACGGTTCGCTTCACGCTTCCGGCCACAGCACGAACACGACTTCGAGGTATCCCGCTCAGGCACGTTCTCGACCGTGATACCTTCTATTTCGGCTTTGTATTCGAGCAGGTCTGTGAACCGGTCGAACGCCCACGAGTGCAGGTCAAGATTGCCGTGCTTGCCCCAGTTCTTTGACTCGCCGTTCTCCTCGTCCTCGCGGATGCCGGAGAGGTCGCCCACCACGATCGTTCCAATGTCCTCGTCGACACACCGCTGGACGATGTGCTTGGAGAGCGTGTGGAAGTAGTGGGTGCGGCGGGCCGACTTCTTCTGATTCAGCCGAGTTGCCTGCTCGGAGTCCGAGTCGTCACACCGAGCGATTCGCTTGCTGAAGTAGTAGTCGTCCTGCTTCAGGCAGTTGAGCGGGTACAACTCGCTGTGACCGTCTTCGTAGGCGAGTGCAGCGAAGTTGTTGATCCCGAGATCGACACCAACCGTCTTCTCACCGGGGGCTTCAGCCACGTCGATTTCGACCTTGCAGACGAAGTGGAGTGTCCACTCGTTGCCCGTCCAGACTATCTTGACTTGTTGGACGTTCTCCACGGCGGAGAGGTCAACGTCGGGGCGAGTCTGGTACTTGCAGAGGATGAAATCCGACCAATACTCTTTGAGGTTCGACCCTTTTGAGAGTCGAACGCGGTCGTACTGGATGTCGAGTTTGAAGCCTTTCTGCTTGAATGTGACTGTGGAACGTGGGTGCTCGTCGCCGTGTTTGCGGTAGCCGGGCGGGTTCGCTCTCGTGTCTCCGCTGCGTCGGTTGCCGTACCAACTGTTGAACGCCTCAGCGAGTTCTTGCAAAACTCGCTGTGCTCAATGAGCGAAGCTCATTGGCATCACGAGACGGCGGAGCCGTCTCGAACGAACTTGACTGAGAATGCAGGTCATCATAGCGTTCGTGGTTTTTGAGGTACGTGGTGAGCTCGTTGTGGTTCGGGATGTGATCAATTTCATCCCAAATGCGACTGCATGTCCACCGGCCGACGTTCCAGAGTTTACTGGCTGCGAACCCGAGCGAATCAAGGTCGTCTCGCACCCGAGACTGGTTCCGAATGGACGCAGTGTAGGTGCGAGTAACGACCTGTTTCGCCATATGTAACCTATGTAGACAAAATTACTTGAAGGCTTGGATTGGAGCAGCGCGGAATATCCAACCGTGCCATCGGACGGTGGAGTGTGAACGAGAGTGTCGGATTCATCCCCGCGCTAAAGCGCGAGGCTTTCTCCTCGATTCTCCGTAAGTGTGCTCACTCCGAGAGATCGAACGCCAGCACGTCGCCCTCGCGGACGCCGCGGTCGAGCGTCCACTCGTATCCGACCTCGAGGACGTACTGCCCGCGCCCGGGGTACCGCTGCTGGTTGCCGTCCTCGTCGGGACCGGGCGCGGGTGCGTGGTGGATCCCGGTGATCTCCCCGTCGGCGTCGGCGTACACGATGTCGATCCCGAAATCCATCTCCCGCATGACGAAGGTCCGATCGTCGACGTCCCCGTACACGAACAGCATCCCGCGGTCCGCCGGCAGGTGCGGGGTGTCGCTGAGGCCGAGGCGGCGCAGTTCGGGGGTGTCCGCGATCGCCGCGGTGACCGCGCCAAGACGTTCCCCGTCCGGCGATCGAACCCGGACCTCGGTCGTGTCGTACCCCTCGTGGACGGGTGGATCGGCAGCGTCGTCATCGTCGGTCTCGGTGAGAGCACCGGTATCGTCGGGATCAGCGGGAGTGTCCGTATCGGGAGGGGCGGCGGTGTCAGTACCGGATGTGGCCCCGGCGTCGTCGTCCGCCTCCGACTCGGGATCGCGCGTTCCACAGCCCGCAAGGGCGACGGCGACCGCGCCGGCAACGCCGAGATACGTTCGCCGATCCATACGAATGCGTGTCCGCGAGGGCGGTTAAACGCTCCGCGGGGAACCGGTTCTGGGAGGAACTGTGCGGACCGAGCCCACCCGTCGGAACGCGAGCCGGACGGACGCGACACGCTCCGCGAAGCGGCGGAGTTTTCCCCCCGCCGGCCGGTGTCGACGTATGGACGACGAGCTCATCGACGAGTCGGGAACGCCCCGCTCGCGATACACGAGACTTCCCGGAAAGGGGTTCTTCTACCCGGATTCGCTCGACGAGGACCGCGCGGAGCAGCGCGCGAAGGAGACGGTCGAGGACGCCGAGGCGGTCGTGATCGCCGACGGGGACGCCGACGGCCTCGCCTGCGCCGCGATGATCCGCGAGACGTACGACGCGGCGCTCGACGTCGGCGATTTCGAGGCCGCGCTCGAACGTCGGGTGGCGGACGACGTGGGCACCGACGACGGCGACGACGCGGACCCGACCGAGAACGCACACGTCGAGTCGCCGGTCGCGCTGCTCGCGGCGGGTCCGTACTCGATCGACACGTCGCTCGAACGCGTCGCAGCGTACGCGGACGACGGCATCGATCTCTTCGTCTGTGACCTGTGTCCGGACGACTACGAGTGGATCGCGGAGCCGCTGGAAGCGCTCGCGACGTCGTGCGATTCGATCCGCTGGTTCGACCATCACCAGTGGGACGACGAGACCGTGGCCGCGGTCCGTGCGGCGGGCGTCGACCTCGTGGTCGGCGACAGCGACGAGGAGTGTACCGCGGACGTGGCGCTCCGCTCGCTCGACGGCGGATTCGACGATCGGTGGGCCGAACTCGCCGCGGTCACGCGGGATCACGACCTCTGGATCAAAGAGGACCCGCGCTCGGACGACCTCGCTGACTACTCGTACTGGTCGGGTGCCGAGGAGTACACGACCGTGGTCGGGGCGTACGGCGCGAACCTACCCGAAACGGTTCACGAGTACCTCGAGGATCGGCGGGTCGAGAAGACGGCGCGGATCGACGCCGCGGTCGACCGCGCGGTCACCCACGCGGTCGGCGAGTGGACCGTCGCGGTCACGTACGGTCGCTGTTCACAGAACGAGGTCGCGGAGACCCTCCGCGAACGAGGGGCCGACGCCGCGGTGATCGTCAAACCCGCCGGCTCCGCGTCGATCCGCGGCTCGGAGGGGTTCAAACACGCTCACGAGGTCGCCGGCAAGGTCAACGGCGGCGGGCACCCGCAGGCCGCGGGCTGTAAGCCCGACATCTACGACGACATGCTCGATTACGCCCACCACTGGACGACGGAGGGGCAAGCGTGTCGTCGAGTCATCCTCGCGGCGTTCGAGGACGTCGCCGCGTCGGTCGCTGCGGAGACCGAGGAGACGGCGGACGCCCAAAACGCGGACGGATCGGATACCCAAAACGCGGACGGATCGGCAGATACCGGAAGCGACTCTGACGACACCGACGAGTAGAACCGGACATTCGAGCGTGGGAGGACGGACCTCATGTCGTGTCTCGGCGGGAGCGTTCGTCGGCACGCCGGCGGATACGGACGAGGTGAACGGCACGGAGGGAGCCGTGCACGGCGAGACACGCACCGAACGCGATCGTCCCGAGTTTCCCGCCTGACCCGCCGAGGTACGGCGTCGTGTAGACGACGACCGCTCCCACGACCGCGCCGACGACCGCCATCCACCACCCGTTCGGAATCCGCCTCCGCGCCGACATCCCCGCGAAGGACGCCGAGAACGCCGCCGCAGCCAGCAGTCCACCGTCTCCGACGTGTACGATCGGAAGGAGAACTCCGCCGGAAACGCCAACGACACCGGAGGCGAGCACCGGTTCCGCGCTCGACCGCGTGTGGAGGACGAACGTGGCGACGGCCCCGACGACGGCGGAACCGACCGCGAGCGCGATCGAGAGCGACTCCGGAACGGTCCCGCTCCCGAACCCGCCCGCCGTCACGGCGATCGTGGCGGTGGCCGCGACGAAGGCCGTCGTGCCGAGCTTTCCGCCGATGTCCCGGAACACGGGCCCCGATACGACGTACACGACGCTCGCGAGGACGGCGGCGACGACGGTGTGCCAGTACGTCACGAACAGGGCGGGAGAGGTCATACCGACGAACGCGCCACAGTACGCCGGGACGGCTCGGGACGGCACCACGAGCGCGGCACCGACGCCGACGAGCGCGGCCGCGACGATCGGTGACGTGCCGGACTCGACGACGATCGCGATCGTGACTACTGCCCCGACGAGCAGTGAGACGGCGTCCCTGACGGCGTCGGAGGTCCGGACTCGTGAGAGCCCGTCGGCCCGGCGGAGGAACCACCACTCGTAGCGAACGCCGACGGCGACGCCGAACGTGGGAACGAGCAGTATCACCCCGACGATCGGGGCCCCCGCATGGACGACTGCGCCCGCGACGCCGAGCACGAACAGTGCGAGCGTCGGCGTCGCGAGGAGGACGAGACCGACGGCTGCCCCGATCCACGTTCGAGACGGATGGTCGAGGAGTTCCACGTCCGTCGTCCGGACGGCAACGACAAAAAGGCGGACGCTCGACGTCTTCGAACGAGAACGAACGAGAACGACCGCGAACGAGAGCGAACAAGCGGGGACGAGCGACCGCTATCGGTTGCTTACGACGACGTCGGCGACATCTGGATGTTGAGGCTCTTTTGGACGATCTGGGTGAACGCCATCGAGCAGAGGAAGTACCAGACGATCCACACCTGGATCGGTCCGATCACGCCGGTCGTCCACTCGACGGTGCCCGCAAAGGGGATCACGAGAGTTTCCAGCTCGTACTGGGCCTCGCTGCCGCGGTAGCCGACGACCCAGAACATCCAGAGGAACGCCGGGATGGTGAGGAACATGATCCACACCATCGGGCGGAACTGCTCTTTGAACATCCCGAGCTGGTCGCCCATCGCCTCCATCTGCTCGTCTTGGATCGCGTCCAGCGCCTCGTCGTCGTCGCGCTCCTTGGCCTCCTTGCGACGCTCCTGAATGTCTTTCATCCGGTCCTGATAGACGCTCATCTTGTCCATATCCATGAGGCCGGCGCGCAGCAGCGTCGAGTACAGTCCCGTCGCGAGCGCGACGACCATGATGACGACGTAGAAGGGAACGATCCCGAGAAGCGGACCGAACACGAGGTCGATCGCCCCGGCGATCACGTCCCGAACCGGTCCGAACGCGTAGCCGACGAAGAAGCCGACCGTCGCCAGCGCGGCCAGTTTGTCCCACTTCGACCACGACGTCGTCTCCGGCGTCTCGAAGTCGCCGCCGCTCGTGAGGTCGTCCTCCTCGGTTAATCCCTCCTCGATTCCCTCGCGATCGGCGAGCGCGAAGCCGGTCTCGCCGTCGACGAGGATCTCCTTCTCGATGAGTCGACCCCACTGTCCGCTCGTGATCTCGTCACGGACGTCGATCCACTGCACCTCGTCGTCGGCCGCCTCGCCGTCTCCGGCGCGGTCGAGGACGACTTCGAGGGCGTCCCGCATCGAGCCGTCCTCGCGGACGAGCGAGCGGACACGCCGTTCGACCTTGCTCATTACGACCGGGTTGGCAGTCGACGGTTAAGAACCTTGCAGGATCGGTGGCGGTGCGTCGATCGGCTCACACGAGGACCGATATCGTTACTCGACCGCGTTCCGGATGCGATCGAACACGTCGTCAGGAGGTGCCTCGCCGTCCACCTCGACGAGATCTCCCTCGTCGCGGAAGTGCTCGATGACGGGCTCGGTGTTGTCGTAGAACACGTGGAGTCGCTCGCGCGCCGTCTCCTCGGTGTCGTCGTCGCGCTGGATCAGCTCGCCGCCACAGTCGTCACAGACCCCGTCCTCCTCGGGCGGCTGGAAGTCGACGTGGAAGTTCGCACCGCAGTCGTCACAGACGCGGCGACCGGTGAGGCGGTCGACGAGGACCTCCTCGTCGACGTCGAGGAAGACGACCGCGTCGAGATCGGTGATCTCGGAGAGGTACTCGGCCTGATCGAGGTTACGCGGGTAGCCGTCGAGAACGAAGCCGTCGGCGTCGTCCAGTGCGGCCTGCACGATCTCGTTGACGACCGGATCGGGGACGAGTTCGCCCGCCTCCATGAACGAACGGGGCGTGCCGTACTCCGTCTCCATGTCCTTGTTCGCGCGGAGCGCGTCGCCGGTGGTGATGTGATCGATCCCGTACTCCGCGGCCAGTTTCGTGCTCTGGGTGCCCTTGCCCGCACCCGGTGCTCCCAACAGAAGGATCCGATGGCTCATGACCGACGCTTTCATCCCCGTACGTAAAGCCTTGAAGATAACGGCCGAGTCCTGCCGGGAGATGCGCCCGGATGGGAGAGACGCGCCCGGATGGTCCCGATAACGCGGTCGATGGCATGACCGACAGCGGTCGATGGCATGACCGACAGCGGTCGATGGCATGACCGACGACCGCGCCGTCAGCGACGCGGTCCGGGAGTGAACTCCTCGGCGAGCCCGCGTAGGTACCACAGCAGAACGACGCCCAGGAGGAACCCGCCGACGGCCGCGATCGCTAACTGTGTCGCCGTCGGGTCCGCTTGCAGCGCGATCAGCGGCGGGGACACCGTCACGAGAAGCAGGAACGCGGCCTGTACCTTCCGGTTCCCGGACTCGCGTTCGGCCTCCGTCATCGGTCCTACCATACGGGATCCCCCGTCAGCGCTCTCGTCGTCGGTTCGGCCGGGTCGCCCTCCGCGTTCATGAGCACACGACGGCTCGGGCGACCATGAATCCCGTGGACCACGACGACGAGGGTTCGTGGACCACAACGACGAGGGTTCGTGGACCACGACGACGGGAGTTCGAAGATCCGTGTCGACACGAGCGGACTTATAAATAGTACCGACGGTTCACGGAGTAGGCACACCCAACCGCCGTGAACGGTCGCTACCGTTTATGGTCGGCGACGTCCGATCGATCGATCCCCCTACCCGCGACCGCCCCGATCGATGATCGTCTCGGTTCCGTCAGCGCCCCGGAGCCTCGTCAGATACCCGTGCGTTCCGCGGCGCTTTTGAGTCGACGCCGACAACGACACCGTAATGGACGATGAACTCCGCGAGCGCGTCGAAGCGGCCGGCGAGGAGGCCGCGCTGTTCAACGCGCTCAAACACGGCAGCGATCCGGACGTGGGTGCCATCATGGGTCCGCTGATGGGCGAGAACCCCGACTTCCGACCGCACGGCGACGAGATCCCCGGCGTCCTCGGGCGGATCGTGGACGAGGTCGGATCGATGGACGAGTCGGCGCGTCGCGAGCGGCTCGCCGAGATCGCTCCCGAGCTCGTCGCGGAACTGGACGCCGAAGCGGAGACGGACGAGCACGTCCTTCCCGACCTCCCGAACGCGGAGCCCGGCGAGGTCGTGATGCGCGCCGCGCCCAACCCGAACGGGCCGTGGCACATGGGTCACGCGCGGATGCCCGCGGTCATCGGGACGTACAAACAGCGATACGACGGGGAGTTCATCTGCCGGTTCGACGACACCGACCCGGAGACAAAACGTCCGGACCTCGACGCGTACGACGCGATCCTCGACGACATCGCCTATCTCGGGTTCGAGCCCGACCGCGTGATCCGCGCCTCCGATCGCGTCGAAACGTACTACGAGCACGCCCGCGATCTGATCGACGCCGGCGGCGCGTACACCTGCTCGTGTCCCGGCGAGGAGTTCTCGGCGCTGAAAGCGGACTCGGAGCCGTGTCCCCACCGCGGGAAGGACGCGGAGACGGTCCACGAGGAGTTCGACGACATGGTCGACGGCGAGTACGACGCCGGGGAGATGACCCTCCGCGTCCGAACCGACATCGACCACAAGAACCCCGCGCTCCGCGACTGGGTCGCGTTCCGGATGATCGACACGCCGCATCCGCGGGCAGTCGCCGCCGACTACCGGTGTTGGCCGATGCTGGACTTCCAGTCGGGGATCGACGACCACCTCACGGGCGTTACGCACATCATCCGGGGGATCGATCTGCAGGACTCCGCGAAGCGCCAGCGGTTCGTGTACGACTACTTCGACTGGGAGTACCCCGAAACGCTCCACTGGGGACACGTCCAGATCGACGAGTACGACGTGAAGCTGTCGACGTCGACGATCAAAGCGCTCATCGACGCGGGCGACCTGACGGGCTGGGACGACCCGCGTGCGCCGACCCTCGCGTCGGTTCGCCGCCGCGGCATCCAGGGACAGGCGATCGTCGACGCGATGACGGGTCTCGGGATGTCGACCTCGGACGTCGATCTGGCGATGTCGGCGGTGTACGCCAACAACCGAGCACTGATCGACGACGAGGCGAACCGCTACTTCCTCGTGCGGGACCGCGAGGAGTCGCCCGCGGTCGAACGCGACGTGATCGGAGGTCCGGAGGCGGGTCACCCGCCGCTGCATCCGGACCACGAGGACCGTGGCGATCGGACCGTTCCGGCCGGGCGCGTCGTGATCGAGGAGGCCGACCTCCCCCCCAACGGCGACCGCGTCTGGCTCAAGGGCTTCGGCTGCGTTCGCCACGTTCGCGACGCGTTCGAGTACGTCGGCGACGACCTCTCCGTCGTCAAGGACGGCGACGTCGACGTCGTCCACTGGGTGCCCGCCGAGGAGAGCGTTCGCACCAGAATGCGCACCCTCGACGGCGACGTGATCGGGTACGCGGAGCCCGCGATCGCCGACGTCGACGTCGACAGCGTCGTCCAGTTCGAGCGCGTCGGATTCGTCCGGATCGACGCGTTCGGTCCGGGGTCGATAGCGAACGAGTCGGACGACGAGGGAGCGTCGACGGACGAGCCGGGAGCGGCAGACGACGAGTTAGTCGTCTACTACGCACACCCGTAGGAAAGCGACCGACCGAACGTTCGACCCGGCTTCGAGACGAAACGAACCGCGTTTAACGCGCCGTCGGAGTGATGTCGCCGACGGCGTTCATGACCTGTACCGCGGCGCTGGCGGCGAGTCCCCGAGCGACCTCGTCGGCGTCGGCGTCCGCGATACCGGCGTCGAGCTCGTCGGCGTCCGGCGTGAAGCCGGCCGAAACCGGATGGCCCGCGGGCGGGTTGACCGCGACCGTCGCCTGCGGCCCCTCCGCACCGACGGAGAGCTCCGACCCGACGGCGTAGCTGTCGGGAAGGTACGATTCAGTTCGCGTAACGATGCCGGCGACCGTCCGTCGGAGCTGGCGTTCCTGTTCCGGAGAGAGATCGACGGTCGCGGGCTGCCCCGCGTTCGTGACGCCCGGTGCCCCGGCATACGGGTTGTTACCGTTCATTGAAGTTGCTACCCCTATGCGGAGCCAACTCAAAAAGGCGTCGCCGATCACGAGGAACCGAGACGGGGGACCGCCTACAGAACCGGCTCCGACTCGCCGTACGCCGCGATCACGACCGCGGTCGCGTATCGGTCCGGTTCGGCCGACGCCGTCTCGACGTGTAGCTCACGATCGGGGAGCTCCCAATCGCGAAGCTCGCTGCCGGCGTCGAGACCGGCATGGATCCGATCCCGGACGTCAGCCGGGTCCTCGCCGGTCACCTCGTAGAACAGGCCGGGACCGGGACCGGTCGCCCAGCCGAGCCCCGCCGTGACGTCCGGACGGCGACGCGGTGCGAGTGCGCTGTCGGCGTCCTCCGCGCCGGCCCGCCCGCCCTCGCGGAAGTCAACCTCGTCGCTCGGACCGATCGTTCGCCGTGCCTCGACCACGGTGAGCGCGTTGCCGGCCGGGCCCAGATCCGGTGCACGGTCGACTCGCGTCACCGTCGCCTGCTCGGGAACCACCGACGACACCGCGACGAGGTTGTAGTTGTGGAGGTTCGCGTCCGCGAGCGCCGCGTCGTAGGAGGCCATCGCCGTGTCGGCGGCACCGACGCCGCCGGCGACGTGGATCGTATTCATTACCCGCCACTCGTCGGCGTTCGGGCTAAGGCGTTACGAACGGTGGTCGATGAGGACGGGAGCGGTGGCCACCAGACAAAAACGGGAGAACGGTCGGGCCGTGTCAGTACTGGTAGTTGATCACGCGATCGTCGGTGTCGTCGGCGTCCTGCAGCTTCTCGCGGGCCTTCTCGAAGTCGTCACGACGGACCTCCGTCCGGTCGTCACGGATCGCGAACATCCCGGCCTCCGTCGCGATCGAAGCGATGTCCGCACCGCTGTACCCGTCCAGCTCGCGGGCGACGTCGCCGACGTCGACGCCGTCCGCGACGTTCATCTGTTCGGTGTGGATCTCGAGGATGCGCTCGCGGCCCTCGGCGTCCGGCTCCGGCACCTCGATGAGCCGATCGAAGCGTCCGGGACGGAGGATCGCCTCGTCGAGCATGTCGAAGCGGTTCGTCGCGGCCATGATGCGGATCTCGCCGCGGTCGTCGAAGCCGTCCATCTCCGAGAGCAACTGCATCATCGTCCGCTGGACCTCCGCGTCGCCGGACGTCTTCGAGTCGGTCCGTTTGGCGGCGACGGCGTCGATCTCGTCGATGAAGATGACCGCGGGCTCGCGGTCGGCCGCCAGCTCGAACAGGTCCCGAACCAGCCGGGACCCCTCGCCGATGAACTTCCGGACGAGTTCGGAGCCGGCCATCTTGATGAACGTGGCGTCCGACTCGTTGGCGACCGCCTTCGCCAGCATCGTCTTCCCGGTTCCCGGCGGCCCGTGGAGAAGGACGCCGCTCGGCGGCTCGACGCCGACGGCTTCGAACTGCTCGGGGTTCTCCAAGGGGTCCTCGACCGCCTCGCGCACCTCGCGGATCTGATCGCTGAGACCGCCGATGTCGTCGTACACGACGTCCGGAGACGCGGTGACCTCCATCGCCTGCGCGCGGGAGTCGGTCTCGTCGTCGAGCACCTGCTGAACCGCGAAGGAGTCGTTGATCGCGACGCGATCGCCAGGTCTGAGGTCCGTATCGAGGCGTGTCGACGCCTTCGTCAGCACCTCTTGGTTATTGCCGTGCTGTTTGATCACGACGCCGTCGTCGGTTAGCTCCTCGACGGTGGCGATGTACAGCGATGAGGTCTTCAGCACCTCGTTTTCTCGTTTCAGCTGATCGACGTCCTCCTTGAGATCGCCGCGGCGGCCCTGGGCGTTCTCCAGTCGGCCCTCCAGTTCCTCGTTCACCTGTACGATCCGCTGGAAGTGTTGACGGATAGCCTCGAGCCGTTCCGCCTCGCTCATCTCCGGATCGAGCTCCAGACGGGGGCGGTCAGGTAGTGAGGGGCTATGAGACATTCGTTATATGTGGCTATGGCGTGCGCGTAAATGTGCCTTTGGGTCACGGCGTCGACGCCCGCCGCCACATGAACGACGAGGAGCAGTCGCGTTGCCACCCACCCGCTGACCGCGAGTACGAGTCCACTCGCCGACCGCGAGTACGGGCCCACTCGCCGGCCAGAAGTACGGGCACGTCCGTCCATCGGCGGATCGAAGCGTCGGTCGTTCGGGGTCGTGGATCGGTCCGACGCCGGGAGTATCATCACTGATACTGAGTGTCCGGGGTTTTATCCCCCGTCGCTCGTATACCGTACCATGCCCCATCTAGTCGAACGGAACCGTGCTGCGGCGTCGGTGCGGGCGACCGAGCGGAAGCACCTGTGCGGGCAGCCATGACCGACGCCGACGGCGACGAGACGACCACGGTCCTCGCAGTCGACGACGAGCCGGACCTCGCGGAACTGTATCTCGCCTACCTCGACACGGTGTACGACGTCCGGATCGCGACCGACGGCGAGACCGCGTTACGCGAGATGGACGACTCCGTCGATGTCGTCTTGCTCGACCGGCGGATGCCGGACATGAGCGGCCACGAGGTGCTCTCGGAGATCCGCGACGAAGGGTACGATGCCCGCGTCGCGATGCTGACGGCGGTCGAACCCGACGTCGAAATCGTCGATATGCCGTTCGACGACTACAAAACGAAGCCGGTCACGAAAGAGGACCTGCTCGGGCTCGTCGAGGTGTTGTGTCACCGCGCGGAGTTCGACGAGCGGAGCCAGGAGTTCTTCGCGCTCGCCTCGAAGAAGGCGGCGCTGGAGGCCGCCGGCAACACCGACACCGAGGAGTACGACGAGCTCCTCGACCGGATCAAACGGGTCAGAGCCGAGGTGGACGATACCCTCGATATCCTCTCCGCGGAGGACGCGTTCGTAGAGGTCTCGACCGGCTCTATTTAAAGGCTCGACCGGCTCTATTTAAAGGCTCGACCGGCTCTATCCGGAGCGTCAAACGGCCCCTACGCCGAGTCGTCGACGACGTCCCGTAGCTCCGAGCAGTGGCTCCGGATAACGGACAACGTCGCGTCCGCGTCGGCGTATCCCTGGTCGTACTCGCCGAACGCCGTCGCCGTGTCGTCGAGGAAGCGTTCGACGGCGTCCTCGATGTCGATGTCTCCATCCGTGACGTCGGCGTCGTCGGTCATCACGCCGCCCCGCCGACGTATGGTTTCACGGCCCGAACGATCGAGTCGACGTCGAAATCGTCGGTCTCCGTGTCGAAGACGACATCGTCGTCCGCTCGGACGACGAACACGCCGGCGTCGCCGGTCACCAGAGCGACCTCGTCGACTCCCTCACCGAACTGCCTGAGGACCGCCTCGGCGACGTCGCGAGCGCGGTTCAGCATGCCACACGGGACGCAGTACTCGATCTCGACTCGTGTCATGGACGGTCGTTGTCGTCGCCGCGGTTTAAACGTCCGCACGCCGGATGATCGACTGCGTCGGGGACGAGTTCAACGACCGGAGTCCTCGTCGTCCGCGTCGAGAAGACTCCGTCGGAGCGCGGCGATCTTTCGGTCCCGGTCCGACGTGATCTCCGCCGCCGATCGTTCGTATTCGAAGAACCCCGCCCCGTCCTCGATGCCGCCGCGTCCCCGGTCGAGATACTCCTCGTACAGCGGGCTCGGGTCGTCGTCGTTACAGAGCGTCGGTTGTATCCGTTTCGTTCCGGGGAGGATCTGTTCGATCCCGGCGATATCGATCGTCTCGAACGGACCGATCACCGCGGTACGCGCCGCGTAGCCGTCACGTATCGCTCGGTTAACGTCGTCGATGGACGCGATTCCCTCCTCGACCATGTGGAAGCACTCCCGGAACACGGCCCGCTGGACCCGATTCCAGACGAATCCCGGCACGTCACGGTCGACGAGTATGGGATCCCGGTCGACCGCCTCCAGCAGCGCGGTCAGCGTCTCGACGGTCGCCTCGGACGTCTCCTCGCCGCGTACCACCTCGACCGGAGTGAGCAGGTACGGCGGATACCACCAGTGACAGCCGACGACCCGATCGGCCGCGTCGGGCACGGGTTCCGCAAGCGTCGTGATCGGGATGCTCGACGTGTTCGACGCGAGAACGGCATCCGCCGGTGCCGACGCCGCGATCTCCGTGAACACCTCGTGTTTGGTGTCCACGTCCTCCGGGACCGTCTCTATCACCACGTCGGCCTCACCGACGCCCGCCGAGAGATCCGTCGTGAAATCGATCCCGTCCACTCGGTCCGGCTCCACGTCGGCGATCTCCTCGTCAGCGAGAAACGAGAACGTCTCCCGGATCCGGGTTCGGGCCGCCGTGAGGTTCGACTCCCGATGGTCGATCAGCGTCACGTCGCCGCCGTGGACGTGGAAGTGTGCTGCCAGTCCGTGACCCATGTTACCGCCGCCCACGATGGCGATCGTCGGTCGTGTCATACCGGGCCGATCCACGTCCGAGGGTAAAGGTGTGAGCCTCGATGCGGGCGGCGTCGGACGATCGTCCGGAACCGGGATCGGCTCGATATCGGGCAGCCGGCCGGCCAGCGGAAGCCCGGTCGGTCAGCCGAAACCTGGCCGGTCAGCGGAAGCCCGACCGGTCAGCGGAAGCCCGGCCGCCAGTACAACAGCACAACGGTCACGAGGAACACCGCCGTCGAGAGGTCGTAGGAGGCGTCGAGCGCGGTCGCCGCGAGGATCCCCGTGCCGCCGAACAGTGCGGAGCCGACCATCGCGAGGATCGGGAGCGTACACGAGATACACGAGAACAGCCCCACGATCCCGGCGACGATCGACCCGGACGCCTCGAGCACGGCGACGTACACCAGCTTCGCCAACGCGAGGTAGCCGAGCAGATACGCGGGCATCAGAATGACGGTGAGATACTCGCCGGCGTACACGACCGCGGGGCCCCATCCCGGAGGAAGCCACGCGACCCGCGCGTCGACCGCACGCTCCGGAACGCCCGTCGCGACGAGCCCGGCGAAAAAGACCAACAGCGCGAAGTAGCCCGCCGCGATCCCCAGCGCACGGCGACGGGTTCGGAAGTCGTATCCCGACGGGATCGGGGCACGTGCAAGCACGAGTACGGCGACGTTCACCCACAGCAGGCCGTAGACGGCGTATCTCGGCGTCGACGGGAACGATCCGAGGAATCCGTAGTACGCGACGACGAACACGAGTTGGGCGTTCAAAAGGAACGCCGCCCACGCGAGCGTTCGTACCGACGGCGTGGCGGCAATGAGTCGGTCGGTGAGCGATCGAACCCCGTCGAGAGCGGCGTCGTCGAGCGCGGCACCGTCGGTTCCGTCGGCGTCGGCGCTCATACGACCAGGGCGTCGAAGACGACGGCGAACAGTAACAGGCCGAGATACGCGTTCGAGGCGTGGAACGCCCGGAACGCCGCCGCCTCCGTCTGTTCGTAGTGGAGTCGGACGACCGTCCACAGGAACACCGCACCGAGGACGACGCCGACGGTCGCGTACAGTCCGCCGAGCGGTTCCGCGACGACCGCGAGCGCCGCGGCGGCGACGAGCGTCGCGCCGAGGTACCAGACGATGTGTCGTCGCGTGGCGGTCTCGCCGTGAACGACGGGCATCATCGGGAAACCACCGCGCTCGTAGTCGGACCGATACGCCAGCGCGAGGTTATAGAAGTGCGCGGGCGTCCACAGGAAGATGACCAGCGCGAGCAGCAGTCCGCCGCCGCCGATCTCGCCGGTCACCGCGGCCCAGCCGATGAGTGCAGGGAGCGCGCCGGCCGCACCGCCGAGCACCGTGTTCTGAACCGTGTTCGGTTTCAGGATCAGCGTGTACACGACGCTGTAAAACAGGATCGCGAGAAGCCCGAGTCCGGCCGTCAAGGGGTTCACGCTCCAGAACAGACCGACGGAGACGGCCGCCAGAAGCAGGCCGAACGCGACCGCGTTCGGCACCGGAACGAGATCGGTCGCGAGCGGTCGGTCGCTGGTTCGCTGCATCCGTTTGTCGACGTCGCGTTCGAGGACGTGGTTGAACGTCCCCGACGCGCCGATGGCGAGCGAGCCGCCGACGAGCGTCGCCGCGACCGTGTACGGGGTGAACCCCGAACCGCCGGCGAGCGCCATCGCCGCGGCGGCGACGAGACACAGCAGCCACATCAGCCGAGGTTTCATCAGTCGGAAGTACGCCCTCGCGGTCGCGCGTACTCTGGGGATCGTTGCGGTCGGGATATCCGGTTCGGGCGCGTCCTCGACCGGAGGGAGGTCGTCGGTTCCGGGCTGGAACGACGCCGGAGCGTCGTCGGGGTCGCCCGTCTCGGACTCGAGCCACCACGCGAGCGCCGCGAGCACGGCTCCGAAGATGGCGACGCCGACGACGAGGTGAGCGGGTCCGACGGACGGTGGGAGCCCGCCGACGGCGACGAGCGCACCGAGCCCGGCCTGAACCGGGAACAGCAGGAGTGCGCCGGTGAGCGCGGCGCGAACGCGACGGCTCGCGCCGTCGCGCCATGCGAGAACGGTCGTGACGACGACGAGCAGCCCGACAACGAGCGCGAGCGCTCGGTGAGCGAGCGCGACCCAGCCGGGGGCTTCGGTCGGGAGCGCGTAGCCGCCACCGCACGCGGGCCACCCGGAACACGCCGCGGTGGCCGCCGTTAGCGAGGTCGTCGTCCCGACGACGAGCAGGAGGTACGCTCCCATGACCGTCGTCGCGAGGACCGTGGGAAATCGATCGGAGATCGGCACTACGATCGGGTAGGGAATCGGCCCATATAGATGCCGCGCTTCGATCCGGTCGAAGACGCGGATGGGTGCCTCGATCCGATCGCGGACGATGACGGACGGGACGACACGGAGGTAACGGCGGTCGTCCGTCACCCACGGTCGCCGGATCCGCGGCGACGAACGATCCGATCGATGATGTCGCCGGTCGAGAGCACCTCGTCCTCGTGGCGGGGTTCGCGACCGGTGGCGCGCTCGACGCGGCAGTCGATCCCGCGGTCGCCGAGCGCGGCCTCGATCGCGGGCTCGTCGTGGTGTTGATCGAACCCCAACACGATCACGTCCGGATCGATCGCCTCGATCGGCGTGAAGATGTCCTCCGGATGACCGAGGCGCGCCTCGTCGACGACCGCGAGCGCGGCGACCATGTCCCGGCGCTGGCGGTCCGCGAGGATCGGCGACGGTTTGTGCGTGACGTTCTCACTGCGAGCGACGATGACGTGCAGCTCGTCGCCGTAGCTCGCGGCGTCGGTCAGGTAGTGGACGTGTCCGGGGTGCAGGATATCGAAGGTCCCTTGCGCGACGACCCGCCGTCCGGCCCCGTCGTCGACGCCGCTCATCGCAGCCACGAGAGGAACCCGCCGTCGTTCTCGTCGTCGTCGCGTCCCGCGTCGGGACGGACGACGCCCTGATCGTAGCCGTCCTCGATCAGCTCCCGATCGATGTCCGCCTGTGTGAAGTCGAAGAAGTGCTCGTCGGGCACCTCCACGTCGAGCACGTCGAGGGTCGTCGGGTTTCCCTCGTTGTCGAACGCCTTCCAGTCGCCCCAGCCGTACGGCGCGCCGACGATGATGTGGACCTCTCCCTGGCCGAACGTCGCGAGGTCGGCCGAACTCGGTCGGAGCGCACCGTTCGGGTGAGAGTGGACCGATCCGACCGATCGCATGTCGTTCGGCTTCATGTGTGACCGAACCGTCGCGCTGACGGGGTTCGACTCCGTCCCCGGAATGACGAGCACGTCGGTGATGACCTGTCCCTCCCGGTCGATATCGAGCTTCCGAGCGTCGTCGGCACGGAGGAACCCCATGTACTCGTTGGGGTGCGTCTCCTCGCTGGCCTCGAGGACGAACTCCATGGTCTCCCGGGCGATCCCGAGGAGCTCGTCCGACCGGAACAGTCGCATACGCGAAGGAAGTCCCCGTCGCCTCATAGGGGTTCCGGAAGGGCCGCTTTCGTCCGCGGATCGGCGGACGCGGAACCCGACTCTCGACACCGCCATCCCATCCACCTCGGACGCGATAGAACAGGCTTAACACCGGCCGTTCCCGATCGGACAACCATGAGCGAACAGACCGCCGGAGATTCCGGCACGCGGGACGATTCGAGTCCCGAACCCGAGGTCGACACGGCCGAGGGGACCGCCGACGACCGACCGGTCGTCCACGACTTGGCTCCCGACTGCACCCTCGAGGACGTCGAGACGGACGCCTTGTATCACGCCGAAGTGAACGGCGTCGTCGACTACGGCGTGTTCGTCGACGTCTCCGACGCCGTCTCCGGGCTCGTCCACGAATCGAACCTCGACGGCGACTACGCGGTCGGTGACAAGCTGATCGTCCGGCTGACCGACCTGAAAGACAACGGTGACGTCGCGTTCGACGACGAGACGCCCGACGACTACACCACCGAGACCGTCGACCACGATCCGACCATCTCGCGGGTCCGCGGCCTGTCGCCCGGCGACGACGTCACCGTCGAGGGGGAGGTCGTCCAGGCGAAACAGACCGGCGGCCCGACGATCTTCGGCGTGTCGGACGCGTCCGGCGTCGTCTCCTGTGCCGCCTTCGAGGAGGCCGGCGTTCGCGCGTACCCGAGCGTCGAGGTCGGCGACATGGTCCACGTCGCCGGCACGGTCGAAACGCGGGATGACGCCCTCCAACTGGAGGTCGACAGCCTCGACACGCTCTCGGGCGACCGGGCGGCGGAGGCCCGCGAGCGCTACGAGAGCGCGCTCGACGAGCGCGCCGAGCCGGCCGACGTCGATCCCCTCGTCGAGTGGGAGGCGTTCGAGTCGATCCACGACGACCTCCGTGATCTGGCCCGCCTGCTCCGGCGCACCGTGCTCGCCGGGCGACCGCTGCGCGTCCGACACCACGCCGACGGCGACGGGATGTGTGCGGCGATCCCGGTCCAGATCGCGTTGGAGGGGCTCGTCCGCGACCACCACGAGGATCCGAACGCACCCCAACACCTGTTCAAGCGACTCCCGAGTAAGGCACCGTTCTACGAGATGGAGGACGTCACCCGCGACCTCAACTTCGCGTTGGAGGGGCGCGCCCGACACGGCCAGAAGCTCCCGTTCCTGCTCATGCTCGACAACGGGTCGACCGAGGAGGACGTCCCCGCCTACGAGAACCTCGCGCACTACGACATCCCCATCGCCGTCGTCGACCACCACCATCCCGACCCGGACGCGGTCGGCCACCTGCTCGACGCTCACGTCAACCCGTACCTCCACGGCGAGGACTATCGGATCACCACCGGGATGATGTGCGTCGAGCTCGCGCGACTGATCGACCCGTCGATCACCGAGGAGCTCGAACACGTCCCCGCGGTCGCCGGGCTCTCGGACCGCTCGAAGGCGGCGGTCATGGACGACTACATCGAACTGGCCGACGAGGCCGGATACGCCGAGACGGACCTGCTCGACATCGGCGAGGCGCTCGATTACGCCGCTCACTGGCTTCGGTACTCCGAGGGGAAGACGCTCGTCAACGACGCGTTGAACGTCGGCTGTGACGACCCCGAGCGCCACGAGGAGCTCGTCGAGTTCCTCTCGAAGCGTGCCGAACGCGACGTCGAAAAGCAGCTCGACGCCGTCGACGAGCACGTCGAACACGAGCGGCTCGCCTCCGGTGCACACCTCTACCGGATCGACTTGGACGAGCACGCCCACCGGTTCACGTACCCCGCGCCGGGCAAAACGACCGGCGAACTCCACGACACGAAGGTGCAAGAGACCGGCGACCCCGTCATCACTATCGGCTACGGGCCGGACTTCGCCGTCCTCCGGTCGGACGGCGTCCGGCTCGACATCCCGAACATGGTGACCGAACTGAACGAGGAGCTACCGGAGGCCGGCGTCTCCGGCGGCGGTCACCTCGTCGTCGGCTCGATCAAGTTCGTGAAGGGCCGGCGAGCGCCGGTCATCGAGACGCTCGTCGGGAAGATGGCGGACGCGGAGATCGACGAGACGCTGTCGTCGTCGACCGTTCTCGACGACTGAGTCGCGGTTAGGCGTCGTCGTAGATCATCTCGACGTCGTCGGCGAACCGCTCGAGGATGTTCCGCCGTTTCTTCTTCATCGTCGGCGTGAGGAGGTCGTTCTCCTCGGAGAACTCCTCGGGCACGAGCCGGAAGCGTTTGATCCGTTCGTACGGTTCGAACTCCTCGTTGACACGGTCGATCTCCTCGTCGATCCGGTCTCTCACGCGCTCGTCCCGACAGATCGCCTGCCGGTCGTCGGGGAGGTCGATCCCCCTCGTCTCCGCCCAGTCGGCGACGCGCTCGAAGTTCGGGACGACGAGCGCGGAGACGAACTTCCGGGAGTCGCCGAGCACGACGCACTGCTCGACGAACCCGTTGGCCGCGAACCGGTCCTCGATCGGGCCGGGTGCGACGTTCTTGCCCGTCGAGAGCACGAGCAGCTGCTTGGCGCGCTCGCGGAACGCGACGTAGCCGTCGGCGCGGTACTGGACGATGTCCCCGGTTCGGAACCACGGCTCGTCGGGGTCGCCGTCGCGGTCCTCGGGTGGGTCCCCGGCGACCACCGCCTCGTCCGGGAGTCTGCCGGACTCCGTGAACGCCTCCGCGGTCGCGTCGGGGCGGTTCCAGTAGCCGTCCGTCACCTGCGGGCCGCGCACGAGCAGTTCGCCGACGTCGCCCGGAACGTTCGAGACCTCCGCACCGGCGAGCGTGACGTCTATCGCGATCTCCGTGTCGACGACCGGCGGACCGATCGTCCCCACCTTCGGCTCCTCGGGCGGATTCACGCAGATCACCGGCGACGTCTCGGTGAGGCCGTATCCCTCCAGGATCGGGAGATCCATCGCGTGATACAGCGCGCACAGCTCCGCCGACAACGACCCGCCACCTGAGATGAAGAAGTCGACGTTGCCGCCGATCGCCTCCCGAACCGATGAGAAGACGAGCCTGTCCGCGAGCGCCCGTTTCGCGTCGAGCAGGACGCCCGGATCGTCGGCCTCGTGATGGGTGCGTCCGACGTCCACCGCCCACTCGAAGATCCGCTCTTTGACCGGCGACTCGCTCGCCTGTTCGCGGATCGCGTCGTAGAGCTTCTCGTACACCCGCGGAACGCTCGTGGTCGTCGTCGGGCGGACGAGCCCGAAGTCCTCTCTGAGCGTGTCCGGGCTCTCGGCGTATCCGACGGTCGCGCCCGCGGCGAACATCATGTAGTGACCCGCGAGCCGCTCGAAGACGTGTGCCAGCGGGAGAAACGACAGGGTCGTCGACTCGGCGGATATGCCCGGCACGCCGGCGTCTCGACCGGGTCGATCCGCGAACCGTTTGTAACACTGGTTGACGTTCGTCCGGAAGTTGGCGTGGGTGAGTTGGACACCCTTCGGCTTCCCGGTCGTCCCCGACGTGTAGATGAGGCTCGCGAGGTCGTCGACCTCGGTCGCGTCGATCCACGACTCGTAGGCGTCGCGGTCGAAGGCGTCCGCACCGAGTTCGTGGAGGTCACCGAGCGTGTACACGTCGAGACCTGCGCTCAAATCACTCTCGACGTCGAGCTCCGTCGTATCGACGTCGTCGATCGTCACGATCGCGTCCAGGTCGTGATCGAGGTCCTCGCGGACGGCGAGCACCTCGTCCAGCAGGTCGCGGTTCTCGGCGACGACCACGGTCGCCTCCGGATCCTCGAGCAGGTACGTCAACTGGCTCGGCGAGGAGGACGGATAGACGGTCGTCACCACCGCACCCGCGGCGAGCGCGGCGAAGTCGGCGTGTGCCCACTCCATTCGTGTGTGCGCGTAGATGGCGAGCCGGGAGCCGTCGTCCACGCCGATCTCCCGAAACCCCGTCGCGAGGTTCCGGACGACGTCGCGCATCTCCGCGTACGTGACGTCCCCGTACGCATCCTCGGAGGCGGGCGGAACGACCCCGGCCGAAACCAGGGACCGGTCGTAGATCCCCCCCTTATACCGCTGTGCGATCCGGTCGGCGTTGCGCTCCGCCGTTCGCTCGAACGTTCGGGGCAACGTCTCGGACGCCACCACGTCGTCGGCGAACTCACGTTCCGCCTCCTTCCAGTGCATATCGCCATCCACCCGTCGAACCCTAATAAACGATCGGGTAGTTGTTCGTTTTCACGTTTGTGAGCGTTTATCGGCCGGGGTTTCGTTAAAACGGATGGCCCCGAGGAGCGGTCGATCCTACTCCGAGCCTTTTAGGCGGATAGCGCGCCAGGCTTCCGTGTGGACCCCGACCGGATCCCCGAGGAGTTCCCGGCACCGAGCTTCCGCGGGACACAGCAGCAGGCGCTCGCGGACGTTCGTGAGGCGTTCGCCGCGGGCAACGACGTCGTCTTAGTGCGCGCGCCGACCGGTAGCGGCAAGTCCCTGATCGCGCGGGCGGTGATGGGGGCGGCCCGCGAGGTCGCCGACGCCGCGCCCAGCGAGGCGACCGACGCGTACTACACCACGCCGCAGGTGTCCCAGCTCGACGACGTCGCCGGGGACGACCTGCTCGACGACCTGAAGGTGATCCGCGGGAAGTCGAACTACGACTGCATCCTCCCCGGCGAACACGACACCGCCGTCGATCGCGCCCCCTGCGTCCGGGAGCGCGGCTTCGACTGCACCGTCAAACATCGATGCCCGTACTTCTCCGACCGCGCGATCGCCTCCGCGAACCGCTTTGCCGCCATGACGCTGGCGTACTTCATGCAGACTGCGGGCTCGGAGGTGTTCCGCAAGCGCGACGTCGTCGTGATCGACGAGGCACACGGGCTCGCCGAATGGGCGGAGATGTACGCGACGATCGAGCTCACGGCAGACCGCGTCCCCGTCTGGAACGACGTGGGCGTCCCGGACGTCGAGCGCGACGCGGGGGCGGAGGAGGACGCCATCGACCGGACGGCGCGGTTCGTCGAGACCCTCCGAGGGGTCGCCGAGCGTGCGAAAGACGAGCTGGTGGGCCGATCGGAGCTGAGCCGCGAGGAGGTCGCCCGCCGCGACCGCTTACAGGAGCTGATCGGGGAGCTCGGCTGGTTCCTCGAGGACTACCGAGACCCCGAGTCGCCGACGACGTGGGTCGTCGACCAGCCGGACGGCGAGGGCGAAGCGATCACTATCAAGCCGCTCGATCCCGCTCGCTATCTCCGGCACACCGTCTGGGACCGCGGGAACCGGTTCGCGCTGCTGTCGGCGACGATCCTCTCCAAGGAGGCGTTCTGTCGCGGCGTCGGGCTCGACCCGGCGAACGTCGCGCTCGTCGACGTCGAACACACGTTCCCGCTGGCACATCGGCGGATATACGACGTGACACAGGGGCCGATGACGTACGAGCACCGCGAGGAGACGATCCCGCGGATCGCCCGGCTGATCGTCCGGCTGATGGCGGAACATCCCGACGAGAAGGGGCTGATTCACGCCCACTCGTACGACATCGCGAGCAGGCTCGTGGAGAGGCTCGGTGAGTTCGGCGTCGCCGCGCGCGTTCGACGACACACGAGCGGGAACCGCGACGCGGAACTGGAGACGTGGAAGGCGAGTTCGGACCCGGAGGTGTTCGTCTCCGTGAAAATGGAGGAAGCGCTCGACTTGCACGACGGTCTGTGTCGGTGGCAGGTGGTGTGTAAGGCCCCGTACCTCAACACGAACGACTCGCGGGTCGCACGCCGTCTGGAGGACGGACAGTGGGCGTGGTACCACCGCGCGGCGTTGCGGACCGTGATCCAGGCGTGCGGGCGCGTCGTCCGCTCGCCGGACGACTACGGCGTGACGTACCTCGCGGACGACTCGCTGCTCGACCTGTTCGAGCGTGCGCGGTCCGACACGCCGCCGTGGTTCCGCGATCAGATCGAGGCGATGACGACGCCGACGCTCCCCGAGTTCGACCCGGCCGCAGCGCTGGCCGGCATCGACGCCGAACCGTCCGGTCCGTCGCGGGCCGGGCGGTCGAGCACGGGGGCGGGCCCGACCGGGAGTTCGATCGACGGAGACGGGTCGGTCCCGGGCGGGACGTCGGCGGGCGGGACCGACGATACGGGGTCGACGACGCGGACGCGGTCGGAGGCGGACGCCGAACGCCGCGCGAACCATCCGCTCTCGGACGTCTGGGGCGACGGCTAGAAGCCGAGAGCGCGTGGGCGACGGAGGTTGGGGCGACCGATCCAGCGGCGTCGTTGCTGTCGACGTCGCTACGGCGTTGCTGTCGACGTCGCTACGGCGTTGCTGTCGACGTCGCCACGGCGTTGCTGTCGACGTCGCCACGGCGTTGCGCTCGATCGCAGTCGATTCGTGGTCGACGGGGACTCTTACAGGGCGCTGACGCCCCACGCGACCATGGAGCTCACCATGAGGAACGCGAAAAACAGCGCGAACAGCTGTTGTCTGTCCATACCCGAGTTCGACCGTCGAGACGCATAATTCCTGCGGGCTGTGACTGCCACACATTAAATACCACGGTTGTTCATCCATGCTACATAATATCGTATAAGGTGTATCAGGCCCCTCAAGGAAGTAGTAACCTTCATAATCCTTCAGAGTCCATCGACGAGTATGGCAACCAACGGGCTGTCGAGTGCGCTGACGCTGTACGGTGCGCGAACACTGACACTGTCCCAGGCGGCCACGCAGGCCGGTCTCAGCGAGGAGGAGTTCGTCGATCAGCTCGAACGGCGCGGGATCGAGGTCACCGACTCCGAACGGACCGCCGTGTTCGGCGGTGACCACACGGCACGCGCGGACTGACCGAACGCTCGACGACGAAGACGTCCGCGGACGCCGAGACGACCGAGGCGTGAACGGCTTCTCGAAGGGGGACGCCGGGTCCCATCGTGAACGGTTGGATTCAAGTCCGCCGGAGAGGTATCCGGTGGTATGCAACCGGGAGATCGCGTCCGCGTCGACCGCGGGGACGTCACGAACGAGGGCGTGCTGTTGCCGTCGACGACGAACGACCACCTCGTCGTCAAGCTGAACGGCGGGTACAACGTCGGTATCGACCGGGAGGCCGCCGACGTCGAGGTGCTCGAATCCGGCGCACGCGACGTCGACGACGACGCCGACGCGGGCGGCGGCGCGGCCTCCGAGATCACGTTCGACGACGACCTGCCGACCGTTTCGCTCATCTCTACCGGCGGAACGATCGCGTCGACGGTCGACTACCGAACCGGCGCGGTCACGGCGCAGTTCGACGCCGAGGACGTGCTGCGTGCGGTTCCCGATCTGGCGGGGCGCGCGAACTACCGCGGGCGCGTCGTCGCCAACATCCTCTCCGAGAACATGGACCCGACGATCTGGCGAGAGCTCGCCGACGCGGTGAGCGCGGAGATCGAGGCCGGCGCGGACGGCGTCGTCGTGATGCACGGGACGGACACCATGCAGTACTCCGCGTCCGCGCTCTCGTTTATGCTCGACTCGCCGGTTCCGATCGTGTTCACCGGGAGCCAGCGCTCCGCGGACCGTCCCTCCTCGGACAACGTGATGAACGCGGTGTGTGCCGTCGAGGCGGCGAAGGCGGACCACGCCGAGACGCTGGTCTGCATGCACGCGAGCCCCTCCGACGACGCCTGTGCGCTTCATCGCGGAACCCGCGTCCGGAAGAGCCACACCTCCCGGCGCGACGCGTTCGAGACCGTCGGCGCGAAGCCCCTCGGCGTGGTCGACTACGAGACGGCCAGCGACGCGGGCGCGGACGGCGACGTCGCGAGCGAGGCGATCGCGTGGAACCGCGAGCCCGCCCGGCGAGGGAGCCGGGACCTCTCGATCTCGCCGGACCTCGACCGAAACGTCGAGCTCGTCACGTTCACGCCGGGAATGGATCCCGCGGCGTGGGAGTACCTCGACGGGAAGACCGGCGTCGTGATCGAGGGGACCGGACTCGGCCACGTCCACACCGACCTGATCCCACGGATCGAGGAGCTGGTCGAGGCCGGGACGACCGTCGTCATGACGAGCCAGTGTCTCGAAGGTCGGGTCTGTGACCGCGTGTACGACACGGGTCGCGACCTGCTCGACGCCGGCGTCCTCGAGGCCGGCGACACCCTTCCCGGCACCGCGAAGGTGAAGCTGATGTGGGCGGTCGCGAACACGAACGACCCAGCCGAGACGATGCGTCGCGATCTGGCCGGCGAACTGACCGAGGAGTCACAGCCCTGGCGGTGACCGTGGGGCGATGAGCCGGATCACGATCCGCCGGGCTCGCCCGGACGACGCCGACGCGATCGCCGCGTTCACTGACGACACGTGGGGCGACCGCCACGAGGACTACATCCCACGAGTGTTCGCGGAGTGGGCACGGACGGACGGCGACGGGCAGCGGACGCTCGTCGCGACGCTGACCCGAGAATCGGCCGAGGACGTAACGGAGGCCGGTGCGGTCCGGTCCGAGACGCTCGTCGACGGCGACGGGACGGGTGCCGCGGCGGCCGGCGACCCGGAGGCGGTCGTCGGCTGTATCCAGGGCGTGTTGCTCTCGGAGTGGGAAGCGTGGGCACAGGGGATCCGCGTGAATCCGACGGTGCGAGGAGTCGGCGTCGGCACTCGCCTCACGGAGGCGGTGCTCGACTGGGCGCGGGAAGCCGGCGCAACGGTGTGCCGTAATATGGTGTTCTCGTGGAACGCCGCCGGGCTCGGTCAGTCGCGTGCGGTCGGATTCGACCCGACGACGGAGTTCCGCTTCGCGCGACCGGAGCCCGACCCCGACGCAGCGGCGGCGGCGCTCGACGACCCCGACCCCGACGGCGCGTGGGCGTTCTGGCAGAACTGCGACGCACGGGACCACCTCCGCGGGCTCGCACTTGATCCCGCGGAGAGCTGGGCCTGCTCGGAGCTCACCCGAGATCGGATGGCGACAGCGGCCGCCGAGGGCCGGCTGATCGCGGTCGGGGACGACGGCATCACTGGCTACGCGATACGGACCCGGATCGAGGAGCGCGAGACCGACGACGATGTCGAACGGCACGCGGTGTACGGCGTCGCCGCGTGGCGCGACACGGAGGCGGCCGGGACGCTGTACGACGCGATCGCTCGCGACGCTGCCGAGCGCGACGCCGACGCGACACGCGTTGTGATCCCCGAAACCGTCGGACACGTGAGCGACACGGCCGCCAACCGCATCGCAGTCGATGGGGAACCCGACTTCGTGATGAGCGCGGCCCTCACGGACCGGCTTCTCGACGCGAGCGAGTGAGACCGTTCCGCGCCGTTCAGTCTCTCAGACGATCAGACCGCCCTCGAGGACGTCGCGGGTCGGGATCGTCGCGTCGATGCGGGCGACCTCCTCCTCGATCGATATCTCGATGTCCCGCCAGAGACGGAAATTGTCACTCTCTCGAGTCCAGTCCTCGAGATCCCGCTCGCGCGGGTCGCGCTCGTCCTGGAACAGAACGGTCATCGACAGGTCGGAGTCACCGTCATCGAGCCCGATGGAGAACGCGATCCCGATCTGATTCCGGAACCGACCCCGCTCGGCGTTCGTCTCGTCCGGCGGCTCCTCGGTGACGCCGATGAAGTAATCACGGACCGTGGCCGCCTCCATCAATCGCTCGAACTCGGAGTCGACCGCCGCGTACCGTCGAGCCTCCCCGATCTGCGCGTCGATAACGTCCTCGACGGTGCGAACCGCGTCACCACCGTTCGGACCGCCCGCGACGAGGAGCGTCCCGTCCTCGACACCCATCGCGGTCCCGACCTGGTCGGCCTCAGCGTGTTCGTACAGTTCGTATCCCTCGTGTTCGGTGACGTTTCTGAACTCGTTGCGCTGGAGGTCAGCCTCGATATCCTCCGCGTCGAGATCGCCGGTCACCACGTCGAACCCGCGGCCACGGTAGCCGCCTTCACCTTGGACGATGCGGTCGATATCGTCGGCGTAGAGCCGTGTGAAATCGTAGTTCCGAACCATCGAATCGCGGTAGGACTGCCAGTCCTCTCTGGGGAGTTCGTCCGCGTGTTCGTCGAACGACGAAGGCGCCGTTGACCTCACGAAATACCGATCCGGTTCACCCGGGAGCAAGAACGGATCAGGGAGCCACGCGTTCACGGACTCCGTGCCGTCGTCCCCGAGACACCCCGCAATGCCGACTGTCGTTCCGACCCCTGCCGCTGCACCGTAGCGCAACACATCTCGTCGAGATGGCATGTTATTCTTCTCTAAATCAGTTGATATAATAGTTACGTTCTCACTATCAATTGACGCGATCGGAGCGACGGAAACGAAGCGCTCAATTCCGTCCGAGCGAACACGGAGGTATGTTCCCCGTCGTTTCGAGCGTCACTCTCCCGTGGTCGCTCCCGCTCACGCTCGCGATATACGGAATCGTGCTCGCGGTCGCCGTCTGGATCTATCGGGACGCGAAGGCGCGCGGAAGCGACCGTGCACTCGTCTGGTTTCTCGCGACGCTCGTGTTCACGATTCTTCCGGTGCTGTTATACATGTATCTCCACCGCGACGTCGGATCCACAGGTGGAGCGGACGGAGACGCGTAGCCACACGGGATGCGGTCGCGGTCGCTTCCGAGCGCGTTCGCTCCGCGGGTGAAAAGCGTGAAAAGCATCGTCATCGACCGTCGCGTGACGCGGCGGGCGAGGAGTTGCCGTTAGTTGCGGACGACGTTCGTCGCGCGGGGTCCCTTGGGGGATGATTCGATGTCGAACTCCACTTCCTGACCCTCCTCGAGGTCCGGGCCGCCGACGTCTTCCATGTGGAAGAATACGTCCTCGTCGTCGTCGAGATCGCCGTCGTCAGTCGAAATGAAACCGTAGCCGCCAGTGTCGTTGAAGAAGTCAACCTTACCGTTTGCCATTGCAAACAGACGTAGGGGCGTTTCCGGGATAACGCTTGCGAGGGTCAAGGTACCATGGATCGACGGGTGATCCGTCGATCGCGTGACCACCCTCGTCGTTGCCGCGAGCCGGGACGAGCGCTGTTGCGGTCCTCGACCGGGACGAGCACCGTTCGATCCCCGTCAGAGATCGATCACTGCCCGAGATGCGTGATGTCACGTCGGAGGGTGTACCCACGGGGGACCCCAACCGCCCCGAGACAGTCGTCACACAACACCTTCTCGTAGTTCCTGTTGGTCTCCTTTTCGAGCAGGGAGACGTCCGCAAGCAGGAACACCGACTCGCACCGGTCACACACCACCTTGTCGCCGTCAACGATCTTCATGTCGGTCAGCGGTGCTTCCAGCGGCGAGCATAAAAGCACCCGGACGGCGTTATCACTTCGTGTAGTGGGTCGCGAAAAATCGGATCGAAAGTCGGTGTCGACGCGGTCCGTGAGCGGCCGGCGTTAGCCGAACAGTTCGCCGAGACCCTCGCCGCCGTCGCCTTCGTCCTCGTCGTCGTCCTCCTCCTCTTCCTCGGCGGCCTCCTCGTCGGCGTCATCGTCGGCGTCGTCCCCGCCGTCGTCCGCGGCGGCACCGCCCGCGGCAGCGCCGGCGGCGGGAGCCGCGGCGGCCGTCTCGATCGCGTCCTCGATGTCGACGTCCTCCAGCGCGGCGACGAGCGCCTTGACGCGGGATTCCTCGACGTCGACGCCGGCGGCGTCGAGCACGCCGGTGATGTTGTCCTCGTTGATCTCTTCGCCAGTCTCGTTCAGGATGAGTGCAGCGTAAACGTATTCCATTGTTGTGTACCTCGTGTGTTATCCGAACATCGCGCCGAGACCCTCGCCGCCGTCGTCGCCGTCGTCATCGTCGGCGTCGTCGTCGGCCTCCTCGGCGTCCTCGTCTTCAGTTGCCTGTTCGTCCTCGTCGTCGCTCGCCGTCTCCTCCGGAGCCGGGGCGGCTTCGACGCCCTGTAGCTCCTCGGGGAGCGCCTCGTCGTCGTCGATCGCGGCGGCGAGCGCGCGCAGCTGCGCGTCGGCCTTCCCGACCAGGTCGGGGATGACGTCCGGGCTCTCGATCTCCGCGAACAGCGCGACGGACTTGGCCTCGCCGGACGCCTTCGCGAGAAGGGTTCCGGCGGTGCGGGCCGTCGGGTACTCGGCGTTGACCGAGAGGTTGCGCGCGGCGGCCGCGGCGGACTGGATGTCCGCGCGGTACTCGTCGACGTCGATCGCGAGCTCGTCCGGCTCGAACAGGACGCCCTCGGAGTAGACGCCCTTCAGATCGAGTCCGACTTCCTTCGGCTCGATGCCGAGCTCGGTCAGGACGTTCGCGAGGTCGTCGTCGACGACTTCGCCCTCCTCGAGCACCTTCGAGTCCTCGGTGACGACGATCGAGCCGTCCTGAATGCGGGCGGCCGCGCCGACAGTCTGGAGTTCGCCGACGAACGGTCCGGGGTCGACGCCGGTGTCGCCCTCGGGGATCACGACGTCGTTCGGCGCGACCTCGCCGGCGTTGATCGGAGCCGGGGTCTTCGAGGCTTCGAGCTGCTTGAAGAGACCGAACGGGTTGTCGTTGGTGCCGATGAGCGCGACCTGTCCGGCCACGTAGTCGGTCAGATCCTCGACGCCCTCGTCGACCTCCTCGAGCGCGCGAACGGTGAGCGTGTTGCGGCTCATCCGGACGTCCGCGGAGCCGTGCAGCTCGCGGCGCATGGCCTGAAGCTGTCGGCTCGGGATGCCGGCGACGCCGACGATCCCGACGGAGTTGAACGAGTCGATGAACGCGACGAGCTCGTCGACCTCCTCCCGTTTCCACTGCGGGATCGTCTCGGTCTTGCGGACCGAGCTCATACGGGCACCTCCTTCGCGGGACCCATCGTCGTTTTGACGTAGATCCCGTCGATGTTGAGCGGCCCCTTCTCGAGGTCGGCCTCGAGACGGCGGATGATGACGTCGATGTTGTCCGAGATGGACTCGGCGTCCATGTCGTCGGCACCGACGCGCGTGTGGAAGGTGCGACGGTCGCGCGACCGCAGCTGCACCGTGTTCTTCATCCGATTGACTGTGTCGACGATGTCGTCGTCCGGCTGCAGTGGGGTAGGCATCTTCCCGCGCGGACCGAGGACGGTACCGAGGTACCGACCGATGTCCTGCATCAGGTTGGCTTCGGCGATGAAGAAGTCGGTCTCATCGGCCAGATCCTTTGCGCGGTCGTCGTCGTCTCCAAGGTCCTCGAGGTCGTCGCTGTCAAGCACTTCATCAGCGACTTCCTGGGCGCGGACGGCGGTTTCACCCTCCGCGAAGACGACGATCTGTGTCTCCTGCCCCGTTCCAGCCGGCAGCACGACGGACTCGTCGACTCGATTCGACGGATCGTTGAGGTCGAGGTCTCGCAGGTTAATAGCGAGGTCCACCGTTTCGCGGAAGTTCCGCTCAGGGGCCTCTGTAAGCGCGAGAGTGACGGCCTCTTGTATTGTGTCTGCCATTTTTCACCTCCGTAGTACGCAGGTAGCTCCTACGGGTCAGTGAAACAGGCGAAGCCTGTCTCATCGGAGAGTGGCCCATGAGACGTTTAAAACCGTCGAACACCGCCCGCGCGTGTGAACCGGAGACAGGGACGATCGCTGCGGTCCACGACGAACCGAGTCGTGTCGATCGAGTCGGCCGCATCGATCGCGTCGACACCCGCCGCATCGATCGCGTCGACACCCGCCGCGTCGGCGGAGTCGTCACCCGAATACGACGCTCGTCGAACCCTCGTGTCGTCGTATAGGGGAACCCTTTTGCCGTCGCTTGCCGACGCTCGATCCAATGACCGAGGGTGGTGCGGCGTGACGATGGACGATCGCATCGAGGACCTGCGAGAGCGCCGTGAACGGGCCGCGAAGGGCGGCGGCGAGGACCGGATCGAGTCCCAACACGACAAGGGGAAGATGACCGCGCGCGAGCGGATCGACTACTTCCTCGACGACGGCACCTTCCACGAGTTCGATCGGTTCCGGACCCATCGGAACCACAAGTTCGGGATGGAGGAGACGAAGCTTCCGGGCGACGGCGTCGTCACCGGCTACGGCGAAGTGAACGGCCGGAAGACGTTCGTGTTCGCGCACGATTTCACCGTGTTCGGCGGCTCGCTCGGCGAGGTGTTCGCCGAGAAGGTGTGTAAGGTGATGGATAAGGCGATGGACGTCGGTGCGCCCGTCGTCGGGCTCAACGACTCGGCGGGCGCGCGGATTCAGGAGGGCGTCGCCTCGCTGGGCGGGTTCGCGGAGATCTTCCGACGCAACACCGAAGCGTCGGGCGTGATCCCGCAGATCTCGGCGATCATGGGCCCGTGTGCGGGCGGCGCGGTGTACTCCCCGGCCATCACGGATTTCACCTTCATGGTGAAAGACACCTCCCACATGTTCATCACCGGCCCGGACGTCATCGAGACGGTGACGGGCGAGCAGGTGAGCTTCGAGGAACTCGGCGGCGCGGTCACCCACTCGTCGACGTCCGGCGTCGCGCACTTCGCGGAGGAGAGCGAGGAGGACGCGCTCGATCGGATCGCCCGACTGCTGTCGTATCTCCCCGCGAACAACGTCGAGGACCCGCCGCGGGTCGAGCCGTGGGACGACCCCGATCGCGCGTCCGAGGAGCTCGCGGAGATCGTCCCGAACGCGCCGCGGAAGCCGTACGACATGCACGAGGTGATCGGCGGGGTCGTCGACGAGGGCTCGTTCATGGAGGTCCACGAGAACTTCGCGAAGAACATCGTCGTCGGCTTCGCCCGGCTGGACGGCCACTCGATCGGGGTCGTCGCCAACAACCCACGCGTGAACGCCGGCACGCTCGATATCGAGTCGAGCCAGAAGGGCGCGCGGTTCGTCCGCTTCTGTGACGCGTTCAACGTCCCCATCCTCACCTTCGAGGACGTGCCCGGCTTCATGCCCGGCACGGACCAAGAGCACAACGGGATCATTCGCCACGGCGCGAAGCTGCTGTACGCCTTTTCGGAGGCGACCGTTCCCCTCCTCACCGTCATCACCCGGAAGGCGTACGGCGGCGCGTACTGCGTGATGTCGTCGAAACACATCGGCGGCGACGTCAACTACGCGTGGCCGACCGCGGAGATCGCGGTGATGGGACCGAAGGGCGCGGTCAACGTGCTCTATCGAGAGGAGCTGGCTGACGCCGAGGACCCCGATGCGCGGAGACAGGAGCTCATCGACGAGTACCGCGAGGAGTTCGCGAACCCCTACTCCGCGGCCGACCGCGGCTTCGTCGACGACGTGATCGAGCCCGCGGAGACCCGCGCCCGCCTCATCGACGACCTCACCGTCCTGAAAGGGAAGCGCTCGAACAAACCCGAGAAGAAACACGGCAACATTCCGATCTGATGGCGACCGACTCCCCACCCGAGCGGACCGAGGCATCTCGTCCGGCCGACGACGTCGGTGACGGAGGCGACCACGGCGTCACGCTCGACGGGCTGTCGATCCCCGAATCCGCTGACGACGTCGAGGCGGCCGCCATCGCGGCCGCGGTCGCCGCCCACCTGCGCGATCGCGAGGCGGCCGCGGCGGCCGACGGCGACGACGACCCCGACTGGACCGGGAAGCGGTGGGCGTTCGCCGGGCGAGTCGAGCGGCTTCAGGGGCGAACCGTTCGCGTCCCGGACGGTGCGCCGACCGATCCGTGGACTGCCGCCGGACGAAGCGATCGACTCTAGCTCCGACCGCCGCCCGCGATCGGAGCGGAGCGGTCCCTTTATCGGCCGAGCGACCGAGCTATCGGCCATGCAGGTGAAATCACGCCATCATCTCCGCAGCGACGACATCGACGAGATCCGCGACGAGGTCGCCGACGGGCTCGGCGTCGACATCGACGGTGACAGCTTCGAGTTAGTCGAGTTCGTCGACGCCGACTACGAGGTCGTGTTGGTCGACGGCGACCCGCTCGTGTTCTACGTCGACGACGACCCGTTCCTGACGGTCCGGGGTGCGAACGCCTACGAGCCCGAGACGGGGATCGTCGTCGTCGACGCGGGTGCGATCTCGTTCGTCTCCGACGGGGCGGACGTGATGCGTCCCGGCATCGTCGAGGCCGACCGAGGGATCCGCGAGGGCGATCTGGTCGTGATAGCCGAGGAGACCCACGAGAAGGTGCTCGCCGTCGGACGCGCCTTGGTCGACGGCGACGGAATGGTCGGCGACGAGGGGAAGGTCGTCGAATCGATCCACCACGTCGGCGACGACCTCTACGAGTTCTCGATCTGAGTCGCCGGGACGGTCGACACCGTTTCGACCGCAGTCGCCGGGACGGGCCACGCCTTTTAACCCCGTTCCCGCCGAGTCGTCGAACGATGACTCGGATCCGGGCGATGAGCTACAACGTTCGTTACGCCAATCGGAACGACCACCACGACGCCTGGTACGCCCGCAGGGACGCCGTCGCCGGTCTCGTCCGGTTCCATCGCCCCGACGTCGTCGGGTTCCAGGAGCCGTTGCCCGGGCAGCGCGACGATCTCCGGGAGCGGCTCCCCGAGTACGCGTTCGTCGGCCGCGGACGACGCGCGAACGACGAGGGCGAGGGGTGTCCCGTCGCGGTCCGAACCGACCGATGGACGATCGTCGACGACGGCACCGTCTGGCTCTCGGAGACGCCCGAGGAGCCCTCGATCGGGTGGGACGCGTCATACCCGCGGATCGCTACGTGGGCCCGCGTCGAGCCACGAAACGCCGAGGAAGCCGGCGGCGGCCCGGATCGGCCGTTCCTGGTCGTGAATACCCACTTGGACCACGAGGGAGCGCGTGCCCGCGAGGAGGCCGCCCGGCTGCTTCGAGAGCGGATCCCCGATCTCGTCGACGACGGCGACGACGGAGGCGGCAGCGGAGACGGTGACGGCACACGCGTCGAGAACGACGTCGCCGGTTCGACCGAACGCGGGGGGCATCCTAACGGCCCTTCGGTCGTCTTGTTGGGGGACTTCAACTGTACCGCCGGCTCGCCGCCGCACCAAATACTGACGGACCCCGACGCCCCGGAACGAGAGATTTCGTTCCGGGACGCGGCCACGGCCGCCGACGTTCGCCACGGACCGACGACGAGCATCACCGACTTCGCGGAACTGATCGACGGTCGTCGGATCGATCACGTCCTCGTGTCTCCCGACGTCGATGTCGAGGCGTTCGCGCCGCTCGCGGATCGCGACGACCGCGGCCGATACCCCTCCGATCACCTCCCGGTGCTCGCCCGGCTTCACCGATAAGCAGTCCCCCGCACCGGCGACGCTCGCTCGCCCGCTCCCGGGTTGCGACGACGCCGTCGTAGGTCCCCGATTACGACGACCCCGTCGTTACTCCTCGGCAGCGGAGATGTCGTCCCGTTCGTACGCCTCCTCGTACTTGGCCATCGCGTCCGACCAGCCTCGGGTCGCCGTCTCGAACGTCTCCCGGAGGTCGGCTATCGGGGTCTCGGTGGCGTCGACGCGGAGGTCGTTGAAGTAGGGATCGCTGAGCGTCCCCGCCTCCGTGTTGACCACCTTCAGCGCGGCCGACTGGACGGTGAGGTCCTCGCGTTTGTCGCCGCCGGCCTCGTGGCCGGCCGCGAGCGCGTCGATCAGTCGGTCGGCGAGCGGCGCGTCCCCGTGGGCGTTCGACTCGTACGCGGTCGCGACCTCGTCGATCACGTCCTCGCCGGTCAGGAGGTTGCCCGCGACCGTAAAGTTCTGTCCGACCTCGTGGCCGTACCACTCCTTGCAGTCGTCACCGGAGAACGCGAACGTCCCGTCGGCGTCGACGCCGTGGAGCTGGCGACCTGCGCTCCCCTCGTCGGCGTTTAAAAGCGCCTGCAGCGCGTCGTCGACCGCGAGCCCGTCCGCGAGGTACGCCAGTCCCTTGCGCCCGAGTTCGACGTTGGTGAGCGACTGCGTCGCGATCGCGCCGTGTTCGGACGCGAACGGACACAGCGTGCCGACGCCCGGGAGCCGGGTCGTCACCGCGACCCCGAACCGGTGCTGCTCGTCGCCGTCGTCGTCGGTGTAGCGCTCGCGCACGCAGATGCTGAACGTCATACCGATCCCTCCGACCGCGATCCGCAAAAGGACTGGCGAACGCGGCCGTGGTGTGCACGCGAACACGGCGATGGAGGTCCGATCGGGACACAGACAGTCGAAACCGTCCCTACGTCCCGTCCGTCTCGGCGATCACGTCCGAAACGATCGCGAGCGTCGACTCGGCGTCGTCGACCCGGTCGTGGATCCGACCGGTACGGATCAGCGCGAGCTCGTCGGCGTCGAGCGCGTCGTGAACCTCGGCCGCACGACGGAGCGTTTCGTACTCGTCGGAGCGCGCGAGGTCCCGGACCGACCGGAGCGTCACGACCGTCCCCTCGTCGGCGAACCGGGAGACGAGCGGGACGAGCTCGTCGATCTCGTAGGCCAACTCGTCGCCCGGTCCCGGCGGCCACGCGAGCGTGAACGGCTCCCCGTCGAGCCGCTCGAGGTACGTCCGGTGCACCGCGACCGCGGTGCGGAGCGCGCCGGGGTCGTCGACGTAGTGGTCGAGCTTCGAGGCGGAGTAGTCGGCGTACTCCAACAGCGCCGTGAGCGGTTCCTCGCCCGCGGCGTGGTCGTCGACGTACTCGCGGAGGTCGGCGGGCGGTACGTCGACGTCGACGAACGGCGTCCGGTCCGCCCGTTCGAGGAAGTCGAACACGTCACGCGCCGGTTCGGACTTCCGGAACGACCGGAACGCCTCGCGGACCCCGTCGTTGTACTCGACGACCGGGCCACGCAGACGGTCGAGGTCGACGCCGAGGTCCGCATCCGTCATCCCGGCGATCTCCCGGAGATCGTCGAGGTGATCGGTGAGCCGATCGCGGGCACCGACGGCCGCCTTTCGGGCCGCCCTGTACTCGTCGACGGCGTCGTCGCGGTCGGTCAGGAGGTCGACGTACTCGCCCGCGGGTTCGAGCGCCTCGCGGGCGGCAGCGAAGTCGCTCTCCGAGAGCCGACGCTTCTCGACGGCCTCGTCCGCGTCGGCGAACGCCGCAGCCGCGAGCGCGTCGTCGTCCACGTCAGTTGCGGACGCGAACGCTCCCTCGAACCGGACGTACGAGCCGAAATCGCCGGTCCCGACCGCGTCCTCCTCGTACTGGTCGAGCACTCGGTGGGCCCGTCGATACGCGTCCGCGGCGGCCTCCACGCGGGACTCCCCGAGGTCGTCGATCCGTGCGTCGATCCGCGAGAGTTCGTCGTAGCGCTCGCGGAGTTCCGCGGCCGCCTCCCCGGCCGCACGGACGGGGTCGGAGGCGTCAGAGACGTCGGAGGCGTCGACCGGGCCGTCTCCTCCGTCGCCCATCAGTACACCTCGTCAGGGTCGAACACCCGTTCGCCGACGTGCTCGCCGTCGATCGTCCGGTAGAAACACGACCGATGTCCCGTGTGACACGCCCCGACCGACTGGTCGACGACGTACAGGAGGGTGTCGGCGTCGCAGTCGACGCGAACCTCCTCGACGGCTTGGGTGTGCCCCGACGAGCCGCCCTTGTGCCAGAGCTCCTCCCGGGACCGGGAGTAGTAGTGCGCCTCTCCCGTCTCCCGAGTGCGTTCGAGCGCCTCCGGGGAGACGTACGCGAGCATGAGCACCGCTCCCGTGTCGGCGTCCTGTGCGATCGCCGGGACGAGCCCGTCCTCTCCGAAGTCGACGTCTATCTGCTCGGGTGCGTCCGCGTCGCCGGCGCGGTCCGGCTCCGTGTCGACGCCGGTGGCGTCGGTGACGTCGGTGTCGGCGTCCGTCATGTCTCCGGAAACGCCGGGGCCGCGAATAGGCCTTGTGCCTGCGAACGGTTTCCACACGCGTGCGGTCATCGAAAGTGTTCGAGGGTTTATGTGAGAACTCGATGGAGTTCCCGATCCGGGACCGGAAAACGTGACTGAATCAAGGGGGACGAACCGTTCGGTTGGCTACGACGCTCCCTACCGGCTCCGTTGAAATCCTCTGTACGTGATACATTTTGCCCGTTACGGCCAGCACAGACACAGCGCCGATCGATGGCGGGAGTGGGTGTTGCAGGTCGTCGGTCGCGATGTAGTATTTAAACGGCCGTGAGCGACGGCGACGGGTCCTTATAAACGAACTATGCGGTGGCGCGCGCCCGTGAGCGGCCGTCAGGCCGCGAACGGCCTCGCGCGAGGGAGTCAGGGGCGGTCGCCGAGCGGTTCCGGCGACCGCCCCTGACGAGGCTGGGGAGGTGTGAGGCGCGGTGCCGTGCGGGGTGGGACTCAAAGGGGCAGCCGCGAGGGCGAAGCCCGCCGCAGTAAGCACCGCAGCGAGCGACGCGAGCGAGGCGCGCAGCAAGGCGCGCGAGTCGTCGCGGCTGGGGCTTTGCAGGCGTTCATCGTCGATCCGAGCGAGACCGCTTATAAACACCCGCCAGCAACGCCCCAGTTCCACATATAAACTCCCGCGCCACCGATCTGATTCACGTACTCCCGCTATCGATCAAGAAGCACTCTTCAGCGACCGTCTGTTTCACGCTGTACCGCTGCATTCGACTGTTCCCTAGGCGTGAGCCCGCACGCTCTCCGGCGTGGTGGGAGCACTCACCATCGACATGCTTGCTCGGGGGATTTGATAACACATCGTGAGCCGAGTGCTCCCGGACTGCGATCCATCGCACGTCCTGACACACCTCGCCAAGCGACTCCGTGCGGCACGGTTCGGACTCGGTGAGAAACTCCCGAGCGGTCACCAGCGGAAGACCCGCCTCAACATGGTGATCGAGAACTTAGCAGGTCGGTGGGACGGTCATCGTCGTCCTCGACGCGATCGGCGCTATCGGCGACGAGGCGGTGAGGTCGGCTGCGACCGCTCAGAACGTGAGGATCTCGTAGTCGTCGTCGACGAGCGAGCGGATGCTCGGGTGGCCGTCGTACTCGTCGAGGGTGACGAGTCCCGAGTCGGCAACGGCGTCTTCGACGCCGAACGCGCCAGAACAGAAGTCACAGACTGCGGCATCGTCGCGGACCGCTTGGTAGAGCTCGTGGTAGTCGCTCTCCTCGTCTTCGAGCTCCGGGATCCACTGGGTCCCGGCGCCGTCGAAGATCAGTTCGAGCTCGTCGCCCTCGGTCTCGGCGAACTCCTTGGCGGCCTCCAGTCCGTTTGCGAGGCGACCGTAGTCGGCGTGCGATTCGTTGCCGGCGAGAATCACGATTGCTGCTTTTGCCATCGTACCCGTTAATATTTACCACCCGTACATAACCCACACGCGGGTGTGTGTCCGGAACGTCGACTCGTCATGTGATAGCGTGTCACCGACGATTCAGCGCCCCCAGCGCTCGTGTGTATCACGGACAGTCGTTCGCGCCGAACGAGCGCGGGTCTGACCCCTGATCGACCCACCGGATCTCGCCGTCGTCGAGATCGACCACGGCGGCGACCCCGCCGTACCCGTGCGTCTGGTCGTGGCCGCGAACGACGACGCAAGACACATCGTCGGGAACGTCGACGGTGTCGGACCGCGTGAACGGCTGTTCGGTGTGCGCGTGGAGCAGTTCCCGACGACCGAGGCGCGTCCCATCGAGCTGCTCGATCTGCCACCAGTTCGCGTACCCCTCGTCCGTCGTCGTCGTGATGGAGCGTCACGTCGAACGCGTACCCCTCGTCCGTCGCCTCGAACGCGACTGCAACGACGTTTGCCTCTCGGAGGTCGAGGTCGTCTCCGGCGGGCGGCTCCACCGTAGCGCCGTTCTCGCCGTCCGATTCCGTTCCGCCCTCGCCGTCCGATCCCGTTCCGCCCTCGCCGTCGGAGTCGTCGGTTGTCGGGGCGGACCCACCGTTGTCGGCGCAACCGGACAGCGCGACGAGCACGGGTCCGCTCGCGAGACCGGCCAACAGTCGGCGGCGAGAGACGGGCTTCCGTCTGACCATGGGAGCGATTCGGCGCTGAGGCGAAGAACTCACCCCCGACGGGCGGTCGTCGCGCTCATCCGTGATGGTGGTGGTCATGTCCGCCTCCGCCCCGGGAGAACTGCCCCGAGAAGGCCCGATCGACCACCTCGGAGAGCGCGGGATGGATGTGGACCGCGTCGCGGATGTCCGCGACCGTCCCCGAGCCCGCGGTCATCGCGACGACGACCTCCTCGATCAGGTTCGACGCCTCAGGGCCGATGATGTGACACCCCTCGATGGTGCCGTCGAGGTCGATGAGCACCTTCACGAACCCCTCGGCGTGCATCGCGCTGCCGCGGGCCGTGTCGGCGTACGCGTACGTGTTGGTGGCGTACTCGGCGTCCGCCTCGCGGAGGTCCTGCTCGCGCGCGCCGACGCCGGCGACCTCGGGTGAGGCGAACACCGCGAACGGCATCGCCGAGTAGTCGACCGGCTCCGGCTCGTCGCCGAGTAGGTTTCGAACGACCGCCTTCGCCTCGTGGTTCGCGCCGTGTTTCAGTAGGTACTCGCCGACCACGTCGCCGAGCGCCCACACGCCCTCGGCGTCCGTCCGGAGGTACTCGTCGGTCTCGACGAAGCCGGCCGCGTCGGTCTCGACTCCCGTCGCATCGAGGTTCAGTGCGTCCGTGTTCGGGCGGCGACCCGCGGCGACGAGCAGTGCGTCGCCCGCGACGGTCACGTCCTCGGCCTCGTCGGGCGCACCGACGGTCTCGCCGCCAGCGCGTACTGAGCCGGCCTCGGGGTACGGCCGAGCCTCGACGGTGACCTCACCGTCGGACTCGTCGGCCGCGACGGCCTCGTACCCCGAGTACACGTCGAACCGGTCGGCGTAGCGGTCGGTAAAGGCCTCGCCGACCTCCTCGTCGGCCTCCGGAAGGAGGTGTTCACGCCGGCCGACGATCGTCACGTCGCTGCCGAACGTCTCGAAGAAGTGGCCGAGCTCGGCCGCGATGTATCCGCCGCCGACGATCACGAGGTGGTCCGGCGGCGTCTCCAGCCGGAGCGCCTCCGTGCTCGTAAGGTAGTCCACGTCCTCGATCCCGTCGATCGGCGGGATAGCGGGGCGCGTGCCCGTGGCGATCAGGACGGTGTCGGCCCGCAGCGTGGTGCCCTCGTCGTCGCCCTCGACGATCTCGACCGTGCGGTCGTCGACGAACCGTCCGGTTCCCGAGAACAGGTCGTGGGCCTCGGAGGACGTGAGCCCCCTTCGGATCGACTCGGAACTGCCCGAGACGTCCTCGTTGACTTTCCGGACGATCTCCGCGAAGTCGACGTCGGTCACCTCGGCGTCGATCTCGAACGCGCCCGCGCTCTCTATCGTCTCCATCACGTCGGCGTGGTACAGCAGCCGTTTCGAGGGGATACAGCCGCGGTTGAGACACGTGCCGCCGAGCCGCCCTTCCTCGACGACCGCGACGGAGTTCCCTCGCCCGGCCATCGCGTTCGCGACGTCCAGTCCCGATCCCGACCCGATAACGAGGAAGTCGAACTCCTGCATGGTCGGCTCAACGGCGGCCAGCGTCATCAAAGCCCGTAATGGTGCCCACTGCACGCGACCGATCGGAGGGAGGAGGACGAGACCGCCGGAACGGAATCCTCCCGTCGACGGGATATTACCGGTCCGGCCCGACGATCCACACATGTCCGAGAACGACTCCGCCGCCCGGCTCGTCGGTATCAACCACGTCGCGCTGCCGGTCGGCGACGCCGAGGCGGCGCTCGAGTTCTACGAGTCGGTGTTCGAGTTCGACGTGCGGGGCCGCAGCGACACCGGGGTCTTCCTCGACATGGGCGACCAATTTCTTGCGCTCATGGAGACGGGAGACGAGGCCGCCGGCGAGAGTTCGATCGACGACCGCCGCCACGTCGGGCTCGTCGTCGACGATCGGGCGGCCGTCGAGCGCGCCCTCGACGAGCTCGGCGTCGAGATGCTCGCCACGGGCGGGCTCGACTTCCATGACCCGTGGGGGAACCGGGTGCAGATCGTCGCGTACGAGGACGTCCAGTTCACGAAGGCGGACCACGTCCGCGAGGGCTTGGGCCTGTCCGCGCTCGAGAAATCGGCGACTGCACTCGCCGAGCTCGCGGAGAAGGGGATGGCACCCGAGGAGTGAGGGACGACCGACGCGCCGCGTGTCCCGAACGCGGTCTCAGTACGAGTGCGCCTGCCATCGCTCGCTCCGGGCGGTGGGCGCTGTGCCCGACCCGGAGGAGCAGCAGGTTCGTTGCGATTGCGATGGGGAACCAGTTGGCCGGCAGCGTCGACGCGACGGGCTCGACGCCCCCGGCGACGTACGCCGTCGGGAACGCGATCCCCGTCCAGAACGCGGCGCGTCGAACTGCTCTGCACCTGCCAGCATGATCGCGTCCATCGCCGTGGCATAGGTCTCTTCTTGGATCTCGTCCGCCTTCTGAATCAGCACGGAGCTGTGAGAAACCGGGTCGGCATAGGTCCGGATCGTCCGTTCGACCTCCTCGATTCGATCCCGCTTGAGATGGTACTTCGTCGCGAGAACGTTCCGCACCTCCATCACGTTGTAGATCGACGAGTGAACTACCCCACCCTACTCACCAGCTGACGCTGGTTCCTTGAGGGTGGGGCTTCCTGTTTCCACGACGTGCTTTGCAGATACGGATGTATCCACAGGGAGCGCAGTCTCCACAGGCGTTGATTCGGAGCGTTCCGCTCCTAACCGCTTCTTGATACCGCGAGAAAGAATGTTCCACGCCGCGTTAGCGTCTCTATCCGCCTCAAACCCACATGCCGGACAGGAATGTTCGCGCACCCACAGCGGCTTCTCTGTCGAAACGCCGCAGGACGCGCACTCCTTCGATGTGTCCTTCGGGTCAACCGCGACATAGTGCGTCCCTTCGCGTTCGCACTTGTATTCGAGCATCCGCAGGAACGTCCCCCACGCCGCACCTGCCCGGTTCCGCGAGTTGCCCGGTAGCTCGACCAACCCCTTCGCGTCGAGGTCTTCGACTGCCACAAGCTCGTACTCTCGGGCGTAGTAGTTCGAGAGTTTGTGGAGGAAGTCTCGCCGCTTGTTTTTCAACTCCGCGTGACGCTCGGCCATGACACGGCGCTGTGCCTCCCAATTCGCGGAACCGTGCTGTTTCCGAGAGAGGTTACGCTGTGCGCGTTCCAACCGGTCGCGTTCGTCGGACAGGTCAAGCGATTCGACGGCGGTTCCGTCTGTGTCGTGGGCGTACTTGAGAATCCCCACGTCGATGCCGACGCACCGCTCGGGATTCTCGGGTTTCGCGGGTGGGTCGTCGGGGGTTTCGACGCCGAGGATGGCGTACCACTTGCCCGTGGGTTCCTGTTTGACGGTGACGGTCTTTATCTCGGCGTTGTCGGGCAGGTCGCGGTGGAATGTGAGCGGGATTTCTCCGAGTTTCGAGAGCCACAATTTCGTCCGACCGCTCGTGTTCTTGAGCTTGAAGCCGGATTGACTGTAGGTGAAACTGCGGTACTCGCTCGGTGCTTTCCACTTGAGCGTGCCGACACGGTAGCCGTTCTCTTTGCGTCCGTGAAGCGTCGAAAGGTTGTCGTACAGCCGTTGCACGACTTTCTGAAGGACTTTCGAGTGAACGTTTTTCAGGTCGTTCCACCACTTCTTGAGATCCGGTAGGAGTTTCTGTTCGGAGTATGCCGAGGTGTCGTCGGTTCGGTTGAGTCGGTGGAGAAAGTGGTTGTAGACCTGTCTACAGGTATCGACAGTCCACGCTAACTGCTCTTCGAGCGCGTCGGACGGTCGGAGCCGATACCTGTAGTTGTAGTTCATCTACGAGCGTTCTTCGATGAGTTCGTCAAGCTTCTCTTGAACGAACGACGAGAGGTTGAGGTGGTTGTCCTCGACCCACTCGGCTTGGTCGTCACGGATAGAGATGTTCTTGCGCGTTGCCACACCACACAATACACAAACTACACAAATAAGAGGTGCGGTTGCGTGGGCCTGTGGGCCGAGTGTCGGACATGTATGAGAACTGTGCGGCGTTGACGAGACGCTCTGCGTCTCGTTCGCGCACGAGAGCTTTGCTCTCGTGAACGCTGTATCCCCTCCCTACTCGCTCGCTTCGCTCGCTCGTTGAGGAAGGGGCCTTAGCGCCTCAATTCAGGTAAAACTCGTGATCGCTGTTGAGTAGCTATCGGGCGATATCGGATCGATCCGTGTCGTCGGTGACAATCGCGATGAAGATGTCGAATCGACGAAGAGCTTCATACGTCTTCGCGCGACTCACGGACGGCGTCGACGGGATCGATCTCTGGGCTGTCTTCGACGGCGAGTTCGGCGAGCGCGTCGCCGAAGCCAACGTTTTCGTCCGGATCGTCTTCGTCATCGCTTGGCCGCCACTCCGTACTCGACATATGGAAACCAATTGTACCAGAACGAATAAATCACCCCACGAGACTGAAAGTGAAATGAGACGGTCGAACCACTCGCCCTGAAAGGGCCTACCGCCAACGACTTTCGACCCTCGTCCGGTACCGTACCCCAAGCGCATCGGTGTTGAAGTGCTGAACCGTCGCGGGATCCAACTCGTCGCGTGCGGTGCGAATGTTCTGCTCGGAGTGAATATGGTGTGCGAGTGCCGCGTCGATCACACACTACCTACACAGTGACGTGCCCGAGACGGTGGTCGGCGATCGGGCAAACGTGACGGCCGACGTCATCGACCAGCACTACAACCACCGCTCGCAGAAGGAGAAGATGGAACAACGGAGGGGATACCTCGACAACGTCTAGAACCACTCCCGACCGCCGTCGCTGACTCTGCTCCAAGACTATCCAATATAAATCGAATTGCCTTATTCATATAAAGTTTAAATAGATAGGGAAACAGACCCTTTGCTATGAAAAGTAGCTCGAATATCGTGGCCGGAGACGGGTTACAGATACTTCTCGACATACCGGCCCAAAGCGGAGAGTTATTCGGTAGTACGGCCACGGACACGGTTCTCTCCTTTTTATCTCGCCACCACACTGAGGAGTTCTCGATCAGTGACCTCGTCGAGGCAGTGGATTATTCACAGCCGAGCGTCTCCAAGGCGGTAACCGTACTCTCCGAAAACGATCTGGTCGTCGAACGACGCGAGGGCAACACGCGATGGGTCCAGATCAACCACGAGCGGCTCCACGTCCCGGACGATCCCTATCTACAGATTCCCCAGTCAGAGTTCCAAGATCCGGTGAGAGCAGCAGCAACCAAACTCCGTAGCGAACTTGACGGCTTGATCGGGGTCGTTCTGTACGGTAGCGTCGCTCGAGGGGAAGCGGACCGGCGGAGCGACATCGATCTCTGGGTGCTCGTGGAGGAAGATCGGATGGCAAACCAGCGAGCGGCGAATCAGGTCAAACAGGTACTCGAAGACGAGGAGTTCGAGAACGGCCGGTACGAATACGAGATCGACGTCGAGGTGCTTCAGGCAATCCCGAAGTACATTTCCGAGATACGGGAGGTGCTCAGCGACGGGATCGTAATCCACGAGACTGAGAAATTCCAGACGGTCCGGAACATGGTCTTCCACGGTGATCTCGATGAGTGAGGAGTCCGATCCGCGGGACATTCGGACGGCCCTGGATGCGGCTATCGACGCGTTCAATGAGGAGGGATTCGGCGTCCCGGAACGCGAGGACGCAATCGCGATCGACGACGATTGGAAGACACAGCTCACGAAGGCGTGTCGGCTGCTGGATGCGGTCGCACGAATCGATGGAGAGGGGCACTACACCGCTGTTATTGAACTTTGCTTCGGGGCAACCGAGCGGTCTATCGAGGCCTATGCCCTCGCAGTCGGTGGTGACGAGCTGGACGACTTCCACGACCACACGCACTGTTACGACCGAGCGGCGGAGCTCGGCCTGCTCTCGCGGGCGGCGACACGGGAGCTTCGGGGACTCTACGACGACAACAGGACGGACAGCTACTACGGCGGCAAGCGGCCCACCGAGAAGCAAGCGGATAGTCTGTATGCGCTCTCTCGCAGCGTTCACCAGTACGTTACGGACCAGATACGGGAAGGCGGCGTCTGTGTCTGCGACACTCGATAGTCGGGACGTAACGACTAGGTGTACGACGAACCACGACCGTCGACGTCGTCGAGGGCTTCCTGGCGCTGTTTCATTTTGTCCTCCTTCGACCGGACGTCGTAGTGCTGGTCGATGATCGCCGGCGAGACGTTACACCGGTCACTGACGATCTCGACCGGGACGCCTGCCCGGAGCAACTGCGTGATATAGCCTCGGCGGATCGGATGAGGTGTCACGCTCGACGGACAGCGCGCGGCTCGTGACTCGTTGTTAGCGGCTTCACAGTCGTCGGGGTCGCGGTCGTGCGGACACTCCCGGCCGATAGCACACGGCCGTGACCATCGGTAGACGTAGGTCCGAATAGTCGATGTTCCCACGCGACCGCGCTGTGTCGCGAGGAGCGGCTTCCGGCCGTGGTCGTCGACGATGTCCGGGCGGCGCTGTTCGAGGTAGTCGTCGATCACCTCACACGCTTCTTCACTGATTGCGACGCGACGCTCGCCCGGTTCCTTGTTCTTGATCGGCGTATCCGAGTCCGGTCGATGGTGGATCTCGATGTGGGGCGTCTCCGCATCAGCTTGGTAGTTTTTAACGTCGAGAGCGCGGGCACCCCCGAGACGTACACCTGTCTCCGTAAGGACGACCCAGCAGACGTGCTCCGTCGTGGCGTAATCGCACCGTTCGAGGTAGGCTAGGACCTTTTGGGCGCGTTCCGCGTTGAGCACGGTATCTCTCGTGTTCTCGCCGTTGTCTAGGTTCGGTGAGTCGACCTTGCGGTACAGTCCGGACTCGACGGCGTCGATGGTCTCGCACCACTCGATAAACACGCGCAACGAGTCCATTTGCGTCTTCTCGCTGACGACGTTGAGATCCTCGCGCCGCCACACGCGGAACTCGTGAAGATCGCGAGCGGGGTTGCACCCGGACACGTCCGCGGCGACACAAACGATCGGTGAGGCACCGAAGCATTGCTCGTTGTGCTGCTGACTGCCACCGATTTTATGTGCCAGGGATCGAATCCTGTCATATGGCGAATGATAGGGGCACTGCTGAAGATGTGGAGATCCCTCCCGCACCCGGTGAGAGCTGGACAGACTACTATCGGGGCTACAGCTTCAGTGTGAACGCAGAGGGCGAGGTGTGGTGGCAGGCGTACAACGGCACAGACCGACTCCGTCTCGATCCAGTGCCAAATGACGTCGTTGAGGATTTCCTCGGTATCAAACGCCAAGGAGGGCGTATTCGGATCACGGAAGCGGGTGTTGTCCTCACGCGGGCTGAAATTGCGGGTACCGATGACGCGTATGAAGCGCTCTACGTTGGATCTGTTGACCTTGACGGCCGGCTTGTGCCGCCAGCTGATCCCACACACTCTGTTGCACTTAGTCCGACGGGGCTGAAGCCAGGGAATTTGTGGAGCAGCGTGTACGACGGTGCCAAGTACTCGTTTGCTGGCGATCAGTTTTGGTGGCACAACGCTGAGAACAAGTTACGCCACCCGTTCGCCGATTCGCTGCCGGACACAATTGTGACCGAACTTCGCCGGCTCCGACCCCAGGGAGGTTCCTTCCGTGTTACGCCACAAGGTGATGTACTCACACAGATCCCAACCGATCGATCGCCATCAGATGTCCGCGAACAGTTCCGGACATTGCCACGCCCGGTCAAACAGGTGTTACAGCTCCGTCGCAACCGCGGTGACGTTGATATGATCCCGGTGTACGTGGGGTCGCTCGATACGTCGAGCCGCCCGATCCAGGTTGAGGAGCCAACACGGCTGACTGACCCCCTCACAGATGAAGAACAAGCCTCGCTCGAAGGCTGGGCGGCCGCAGTCGAGTCGTACGAGAGCAAGGAGCTGTCACCGGATGACCACCGTATCGATCCTGGAGGCGATACATGACGGACAGATCGCCTGCGGCGTCGCTAACGGCGGTATCGACTGAGGTACCCGTGGCTGCCGATCGGCAGGTGACGGTGACGCCAACCGATCCATGGCCCTCCACGTACCGTGGCTCCCGCTACAGTGTTGTCTCCTCACGATCGCATGGGACCGCCCTGCGCTGGAGCCACCGCGGCGAGATTCAGGCGCTACGGAGCGTCCCAGATGGGCTCTATGAGATACTTCGTGATGTAGGAAAACCGGATGGATATGGGAGCATCCGTCTCACTGCGAGCGGCGAAGTGATCACCAAGGTGCCAGCTGAGTCATACGATCAGGTCGGCGCTGCAGAAGTGAATTCGGGATATATTCCTGTGTATCTCGGACAGATCGGTGGCACCTTTGATTTCACCGACTTTTCAAATGATCCCGAACTACTGTCGACCCAATCAGCGATCCGCGTGTGGATTGGGCTCCCGTTCCATCACGGCGAGTCGTGGAGTGTCTGTTCTGATAGCGTCTTACGCTGGCGCTGGCAGGACTATCAGTTTGAGTCGGTTTTTGATCATGATGAGCTTGTCGCCAAGTACATCCGGTTCCGGCCAGAAGGTGGGCGCGTCTATATTAATGAACATGGCCATATATGGGGTAATCTCAACCGGCGAACCGTGCCAGGCGATATGGAATCGGAAGTGATGGAGGCGTATCGTACCTGGCGCGAAACTGCGGACCCTGCTGCCCAGAGGTTAGTGACGCGGCGACTCCAGTACACTGAGAGTAATGATGCCCCCGACGGGCTGCTACCGGTATATCTCGGGCATCTCAGCCAGTTCGATCAAGGAGCAGCTCCCAAACCCGTTGTCTCGGATCGGCGGTACTTCGTGGCTGCAGCCCGCGATGCGGATCAATAGACCACCTCGGAGCATGTAACTGCTCATCTCCGAATCTGGTTCATAATTACTCCCGATTTATCGACTTACAACTGCTCGGATAGCCGATTGGCTAGCCACCTCCAGAATCTGTATTGGATGAAGGATTTAAGTCCTCAAGCGGAATGTTGTTAACACTAGTTAGCTGAACGATACCACGCTGCAACGTGGGTTTTGGTACTATACAAATGATTTACGATCTCTTCGGCGATTGGAACGTTGATCAGAGTAGATTACTGCGGGCAGATACGCGTAAGCGAGAGTATGAGCCCGTTGATGTTGAGCGCGCTGCTGAGCGTGCGATAGAGTTCGTCACGATCTCGGCACCGAAAGATGATGCGCAAATAGTTCCACTCTTCGCAGGTGATGGACCAATACCAACCCCAGAGTACATCGTCTATCGACCAGGAAAATCCCAAGTCGGTTGGTATGATTCTGGATTTGGGGTCTCTGGAACAAGGCGCTTTACCGATGCAGCCCGACTGAATGATACGATTATCGGGCAGCGGCTTCGCTTTTGGCTCCCGGAACATCAACCAAGCGCAGGTATGCAGCTTGATGAGTCCGCGTTGCCACCGGAGCAGATCAACCCAGCAAGTCGACTCGGGAAACAGGAGTCTGAGGAATTCATCCGGGATCTTAAAGAGTTTGTCCGAACTGAACGGCGGAAGCAACGCGAATCTAACTGGGAAGCGTACACTGAGCTTGGATTTGACGAGGCGATAACACAGAATAAGCTCTCGAGTGCCTTCCTTCAGTTCGGCGAAGTGAAGACGCCAGACCAAGGTAATGGCTATCGATTCCAGCTTCTCGAAGACGATGATAATGAGACACCCAACATCCGGGGCGATGAAGGGATCTTCGTTGGGAATCGCTGTATTCTTGATGCGGCGGTAGATTCCGAGCAGTTACCGATTCCCGTTGAGGTCCTCTCGATTTCTGATCCAAGTCTCGTGGTCCGCCCAGAGTGGGATCGAATTGGCCATCGAGGTGCCGTTGAACGTATCCTGAACACTGAAGAGCTGGAGGTTCGGTTCCATGAGCTGTTGAATCCGGTTCCGTACGATCGACGATTAGATGCGATCAGCGAAGTCGAACAAAACGAGCGCAAGCGAAAACTACTGACCGGGGAGCGGTCTGTCCGCTTCGACTGTAGCCAGTATGTGCCGCCCGTTGGTGAGAATCTAAACACATACCAAAAGACAGCGTTAGTATGGGCTGACGGCGCAGCAGACGTTGTCTGTATTCACGGTCCGCCTGGGACAGGCAAAACACGGAGCTTAACGGCATACGTAAAATACGCCGTCCAGAAGGGCAACACGGTACTCATTACTGCCCACTCGAACCAAGCCGTCGATAATCTGCTCGCTGGAGAGAGCACCCCTGATGACATCGAGGAAAACACGCTCCATGCGATGGCGCAAGATCCCGACCAGAATATGACGATCGCGAGAGCTGGGAACAACTCAACAAGTAAAGTCGTCCAGTCACAGTACCTCAACAACTCGGTCACGTCAGCAGACATTATTGCAGCAACAACGAGTGGCGCTGCACAGTTCGATCAAGATCGGTTTGACGTCGCGGTCGTCGATGAGGCAACTCAGGCTAGCCGCCCAGCCACAGCGATCGTTTTGAACTGCGCTGAGAAGCTAGTTCTTGCAGGCGATCACAAGCAGTTACCACCGTTTTGCGCTGATGAGGGGATGCAAGAAGAAGATCTACACATTTCACTATTCGAGTATCTGCTCGACCGCTATGACAATCAGATCTCGGTGTTGCTGAAAAAACAGTATCGCATGAACGAAGAGATTGCAGCATTCCCGAATGAGGCGTTTTATGATGGCGATTTGGAGACTGCAGATCAAAACAGGAATTGGACGATCAGCGATCTGAAACCGGTCATTGGCATTGACATCAACGGCGACGAGCAGCGGTCGTATCACGGGAACTCATATCAAAATGATGCAGAAGCCGAAGCTGTAGCGAAGCAAGTGAAATTGCTCGTAATGAGCGGGGCCGACCCGGGTGATATTGGGGTGATTTCAGCCTATAGCGGCCAGCTTGGCACGATTGGGAGCTACGTGAACGGCTTAGATATCGAGAACTCCCACCGGGTAAACGTCGATACAGTCGATTCGTTCCAAGGTGGCGAGCGAGAGGCGATCATCGTCTCGTTTGTTCGCAGTAATCCCGACGGACACAGCGGGTTTCTTGAATTTCCTGAGGAGGGTCCACGGCGATTGAACGTTGCGCTTACCCGAGCACGAAAACGTCTCGTCGTCGTCGGGAACTGGGAAACATTGGGAACGCTAGCCCCGCACCGTACTGCCGAGGAGAGCTGTGCCCATCTCTACGCGGACCTTGCAGATGACCTTCGGAGACGGGGCCGAATGAAATCGCTTCGGTCGTCGTAACTTCCTGTTATTCTCGGGTGCTGATCCGCTGACCGATCAAGTACCCTTGCCCACTTTTCAGTCGAACTCGGATTGTCTCACCCGGTGTCCCGCCCTCAATATGGACCTGGTGATTTTGATACCGTGCAATCGTGTCTTTCGTTCCACCTCGTGAATCGATCGTCACCTCGACCACTTTTCCCTCCGCCTCAGATTGTGATAGACTCTCTGTTGCAGACGAACCACCAGATGACGACTTGTTCGCTGAAGAGGTCTCACTATCGACCTCGACGGATGAGCGCTGGTGTGATTCTATTGAGCGCACCTGACCGTCAACGATGACATTCTCGTTCTGTCTGGCTCGATCGTGGAAGGTTCCGTCACTATCACCAACGTCTCCTGGACTCGCATCACCAACATCATGTGCAGGATCATCACGATGTCTATATCCGTAGCGGTCCTTGTTATCTTTTGACATGGGTTCTAATTGCACGTGATAGTACAAATGTATTAGGGGAATATCACATTCTCACCTGGCCAAAGTACAGGATTGATACGGTGATTCTGATGCGGTATTGCGCGAGTCAGCAAAATTCAACTCAGGAATTGGAGTAGGTTCGGTTTCCACCAAATTCCTTAATCCACTGAGCAAGTGACTCCACGGATTCTGGCCTACGCCTCATGAGATATGAGTTGAAGGTACTTAGAAATGTGTCTCTCTGTCTGTAGTCTCTATAGGTGTGTCTACACAGGTCCCAGTGGTGTGTGAGACGCATTCCCTTGAAGCCTTATTCTGGGATTTAGGGCCGTAATGATACAGTTCAAACTCTTCGTATCGTTTCCTTATCCCCACGTTAGGTTTATATGTAGTGGCATATATGTGCTCAGTATGGGGACAGACGAAACCACTACAGAACCCACACAAACAGAGCAGGTCGGTACCACCCTGCTCGACGAGTTGCTGAGCGTCACGACTGCCGCGGAGGTCGAAGAGCTCCTTGATCGTGAGTCACTCGCTTGGCAGCCGCTCGGCGACCAGGAGAACAACGTCGGGATCGTCCGCAGCGGATCGAGCCCCTCACAGGCGCTCGCTGAGCGGATGACAAACGGCATCGATGCCGTGATCGAACGTGCCGTCACCGAGGGAACCATCCCGTCGGATCTCACCAGCCCGCGCGAGGCCGTCCGCGCGCTCTACGATCTCGACAGCGACGAGTACTCGTCGCTGTCAGCCACTGAGGTCCGTGAAAAAGCCGAAGACACGATGACGGTGCGGATGCTGGCTGGTTCCGGTGAGGACCATCTTACCATCGAGACCGACGACGAAGGGATCGGCCAGCGGCCGGATGCGTTCCCCAAGACGTTCCTCAGTCTGAACGAGGACGGAAAGATCACCAAACCGTACCTCATCGGTAAATACGGCCAAGGTGGGTCAAACACGTTCGACTTCTGTGAGTACGCGATCATCATCTCACAAGCTGCCAGCGGGGGCGATATCGGCTGGTCGATCGTTCGATTTAACGAGCGGCTCGACGGAACAGAGACGTACTCGGACGGCGTCTTCGAGTACTGTATCCGCCCAAACGGGCAGATCCCCCGTATCGATGCCGCGGAGGCACCCGACTGGAACGGCTCGACCGTTCGATTAGTTGATTACCAGGCCTCCGAATTCAGCAACAGCCTCTCCCCGAGCCGGAAGAGTCTCTATACCGTCGCTAACCGCGCGATGTTCGGCTCGCTGTTCCCTTTTATTCTTGAGGACACTCGCCACGAGGAGTTCGACGGCTACGACGGCAAGCCCAAGCGGCGTACGATCGTCGGAAGCCGATACCGACTCGACGGCGCGAACGATCCCGTCTACCGCGCGGGCGAGTTCACACGGATCGAGGTCGGTAATCTCGGCGAGCTGCGCGTCAAATACTGGGTGCTCAAGGAGACGGGCGCGGTGAGTCAGTTCGTTGATCAAACTCACCCGGTCGTGTTCACTCTCCACGGCCAGCGCCACCACGCCGAGCCGAAACGGTTCCTCCAACAGACTGACTACTCGTTCCTGAAAGATCGGCTCGTCGTTGAGGTGGACTGTGAGCGCCTCTCACAGCCCGGCAAGCGAGTGTTCAGCAGCACGCGTGACCGGGCGACAGAAGGTGAAGAGTACCATCAAATCAAAACGGCGCTGCGTGACGCCTTCGAGAACCACGATGAGCTCGAGACACTGAACGAAGAATTTAGAGAGCGGGCGCTCAACGAATCTTCCTCCGAACAGGAGGAGAAGACGAAAGATCTGCTCGCGAAGCTGCTCGAAGAGCCGGACCCCAGCGCCGTCGGGCCCATCAAGACGGATGGGTCGGGAGCCGATGGTGGCGATGGGGGCGGATCAACCGGTGGTGACGGGGGCGTTGGCCCGGTGGAACCGTTATACGAAACCCCACAGATCGTGGCGATCGACAACAGTGCAGACCCACTGCAGGCACACAAAGGACGGGTGATGCGGCTTCGGGTGAAGATCGACGCGGTTGACGCGTTCGAAAAAGAGCCCGATCACGAGATCAGGCTTGAGGTGAGCGACAATCTCGGTGAGGCGCTCACGTATAACAATGAGACTGCGCTCAAGGACGGCTGGAAGCGCTATCAGCTGGCGGTTGACGAGAACGCATCGCTTGGGGAGACGGGCGAGATTACTGTCACAACAGCGTGGCCAAGAGGAAACCGGTCCGACACGCGCTCGGTCGAGATCGCAAGCCCGCCCAATCGCTCCGGCAGTGGAGGACGTGCCCAGGTTGAAGCCCCGGAGATCCGTCACGTCCAGGCCGACGATACCGGTATGCGAGAATCGGCCGGGCTCATGGACGACGACGCGGTCGCGGAGTACATGCCCGACAGCGACGGACCAGGTGAGGTGTTTATCGCGATGTTCAACGAGACGATCGAGCCGCTCCGCGCAACGAACGACACCGAACGGACCGTTGAACAGTACGACCGGCAGTACGCCGCGTACATGGCGTTCAATGAGGTGATGCGGCATCGCGAGCAGGAGGAGATGGATGGCGAACAACCGGGCGAGGGGTACGTCAAACGCGAACAGAACCGCGTTGCAGCGACGCTCATGCGTTCGATCACTGGTGGGTTAAATCCGGACGACCTCGGCGTCGCGTGAACCGTCGTGATTACACTCACCCCCATACACAACACCATATGAAGATCGTCGTCAATCTCGATCCCCCAACCTACGAGCGCATTAAATCTCTCGTCGCAGACGGCGAGTACGAGAGCGTCGAGCAGTTCCTGCGGGTCGGCGCTGACAACCAACTCGCCATGGAGGTCGACGCCGCCGACGCGTCTGCCACGTCTGCTGAGGACGAAAGCCACGAGGAGACACGGGACACACAAGTGACAGCCTCGCTAGGCGACAGCTACGAGTGGGGATACACCATTCCTGATACGGTCCCGACACGCGATCCACACCCCACAGATCGGGACGGGTTGCTGTTGTTCTCTCAGTACTACCGGTTTCTGCCGCTCAAGGTCGTCATCTTGGAGCTGGCCGCTGAAACGGCGGCAACTGGTGGCCCCGTCGCCCTCGATAAATTTCGCGAGCACATGTCGGAGGCAGTGATCCCGATCCGCGACGCACTCGTTGAGTGGGAGGAGGCCAACGACGTAAGCAAGCAAGATCGCTTCTCGACGGGCTTCCCGAACCGCGACGCAAGCGATCCAGATCGCACCATGCGGCGGTATCTCCACCACTACGTCGGCCGCTATAAGCCCGAAAAGGGGGAGCCATCCGGCTTTGGACACGATCTCGGCTTTGTGTCAATACATACTGACGCGAGCAACACAAGCCGAATCGCACTGACGGACGCTGGCCGCACGTTTGCCGCGCTCACGAATCCGGTGCTCTCGACAGGTCCGTCGAGTGACACTCCTTCCCTTGCGACCGATGAACGTGAGTACCTTGTCGCGCACCTCCGTGCGAACCTCGGGCTTGAGTACGAGTTCATGGAGTACATTTATTCGACGCTAGAGCACCACGAGGGAACGTATACGGGCGCAATGGATCGGTTCCGATCGTTCCTCGAGGGGACTGACCAGTTTAGTGACGACCCCAGCGATAACCAGATCCGCTCGCACACCGCGGGTACGATCAGTCGCATGGTCGTAGTCGGCGCGCTTGAACGCGGTCAGCGCCGCGGCGCGTACAACACGGCCCGCCCACTCGCATCGTATCGGTCCGACCACATCACAATCAACACGAAGACAACCCAATGACACCGACAACATCCGACGTCACAACCGCACAGCACACGACACACCACGCCCGAGCGACGACGGGGCGATCCGCATGAGCGACACCACCGCCTCGCGTGGCGACGCGTGGGAGGAACACTACCGGGGGCTCACCCTCCATGTCGATGCCGATGGGGAGGTGTGGTGGCAACAATACAACGGTGAACAGCGCTTGTTCCTTTCAGATCCACCCGCCACCCTCGTTGAGGCGATCCTCGACGTGAAACCGCAGGGCGGCCGGATCCGCGTCACCGAGCAAAACGATGTCATCGCGAAGGTTGAGCAGACGAACGGGACTGGCTACGATCAGGTTTACATAGACCAGCTCACGGAGTCACAGACGCTGCAGCCGGATGGCGAACCGGAGTACGCAATTGAGCTCCACCCCACCGACATCGACCGCGGCGAGCTGTGGCCCTCCGTCTATGACGGCACACGGTTTTCGCTGTCGAGCACCGACCGCATCTGGTGGCACAACCCGGAGACGAAACGCCGCCACCAAGTCTCAAGCGGGATTCCAGACGAGATCGTGCAGGCGATTCTGGCCCACAAACGACAGGGGGGCTCGTTCCGTGTTACGCCATGGGGAGATGTTATCACACTGATCAGTGCAATCCCCGATCCAGGCGCCGTCAAAGCACAGTTTGCCGAGCTGCCGCGAGTTGTCCAGAATATCATCCAGCTGCGCAACGACCGGGGGCTAGAGATGCTCCCCGTCTACGTCGGCTCGATCGTCGACAACCGCGTTGAGATTGAGGAGCCGCGGAGCCTGACCGACGAGCTTGACGACAGCGCGTGGGACGATATCGAAGACTGGATCGACAATTTGGGGCCGACTGCGTCGGCCGCCGACGGGATCGACGAGACTGAATCCGAGTCGGCGTACGACGATGACCCAGAAGAGTGGGCAACCGACACCGTCGAACAGACGGCTGATGATGTCTAAGGCGCGCTTGAACAGCGTTCCCACGAACGTCCGCACGATCGGCAACCGAATCGTCTCGATCGAGCCGGGGAAGCCGTGGCCAGGCGTCTACCGCGGCTCCACCTACAGCATTGTCGAGCGGAATGGGGAGCCGACACTGTTGTTGCGGTACAAAGACCTCGATATTGAGGGGTCGCTGCCGGAAGGGCTTGTGAACCAGCTTCAGCGGGTGGGGAAATCTGCTGGTGACGCGACAGGTACGATCCGTGTCACAGCCAACCGCGACGTTTTGACGAAAGTCCACGCGGATGAGTACCCACACGCCGACGAGGCGTTAGTCAGCGAGGGGTGGATCCCCGTATATCTCGGCAAGCTCGCTGGGACGATCGCCTTCGACTGGCTGACCAACGATCCCGCCGAGTCGGAGCTTGAGCCGCCGTGTGTCTGGGAAGGGCTTCCGTTTAATCACGGCGAGCGGTGGTCAGTCAACGTCAACGGCGATCTGCAGTGGCGGATCAACAATCCCGATCAGTTCCGGTTCCCGTCGGCGTACACCCACACAGATCTGACGAAAACGTACGCATCGTTCCGCGCAACTGGTGGTCGACTCCGAGTTAACGAGTACGGCCATATTTGGATGGAACTGCCGCGAGCTGAAGCTGCTGAGAGGGCCGACCTGCAGGATATGTTACGCGAGTGGCTTCAAACGGCCAAGCAACAGGAGAGGAATCGGCTCGCAAACCTGCTTGTTGAGCGGCTGCGAGCGACGGGTGGCGGAGATCCACAGGCGGGCAACATTCCGTTGTATCTCGGCCACATTAGCCAGTACGATACGGGCAATGTCCCCTCACCCGTCATTACGGACAAAAACTACTACGTGCAGCTCGCCCAGGGGGAGCCGCAATGACTGGTGAGCTATTGGTTCGGCGCTTCCCGCCCCCGATTCCGGGATTGCCGAACGAACAGGCCCGCTACAAGACGATTCTCACGACGCTTGCTGAGCAGCCAGCGCCCCCGACGCGATCGGAGTTCGTCCAGCCGTGCCAAGCGGCGATCGAAAGGACCCATGACGATACACTCAGCGACTCGTGGACGCGCCACATCATCAGTGACTTGGCACGCTCCGGGTTCATCCGCGAATCGACCGATATCGGACCGGACGATGACGAGCGGCTCGCGGTTGGGATCGACAGCCAGCGGTGGTTAGACGGTGAGCTATCTTTTGCCGACTGCGTGTATAATGCACTCAAACGCAGCTGGGTGCTCCGCGCCGAGTACCCTGAGGGGTTCGAAGCGCTCGAACGAGTACTCCATGCGATCACTTACGAGTGTGAGCAGCCGGCAAGCTCACGCAGCATCAAAGCAACCTTAGAGACGGAGTACGGCTACCAGTTCAGCCAACAAGGGCTCCGTGGCTACCCCGAACTCTTGGGTCATCTGGGGTATCTCGAAGAGGTCGACGGAGGGTATCAGATCCCCGAAACTGTCGATCCGGAGCAAGCGCTCACTCGTCTTCGGAAGCCAGATCTCTTCAGAAAATACGAGAATTATCTCAAACGTGAGGGCGCCCTCGGCGAGCACCCCCCGAAAAGCGCCAAGCGGGCGTTGATGAAGTACTACATGTACCGCGAGTCGGGCGGGTGGTCGAAACGCAAACAGTGGTACCGTCGGTTCCACCGCCACTATCTGAAGCCGACCGCACGCGACGGCGACAATATGGAGCCGAATCTCCAACGGAAAGACGAGTTCCGAGATGTCGAAACGCGGCGCCGGGATCTGCGAACGAAGATCAACAATCAATACAAGATTGGTGAAAGCCGGCTCCGAGGGCTCTCAACTGATGATCTCCAGCGCATCCACGAGGCTGGCTCACAGAAAGCGGCTCGGCAAGAGCTCGTCAAAAGCGGGAGCGGACTCACCCGTGCGGACTTGACGCAGTTTGTGGGGAACCGTTCCTACGCATTTCCGGACGAATTCGCGTTGTATGACTGGCAAGTGGAGGCGGCCGACACCTGGTTTACAGGGACGGACCACACTGCTCCACAAGAGGGGATTGCGGAGGTGGTGACGGGCGCTGGCAAGACGGTGATGGCGCTAGAAGTCATCCGCCGATGGCTTGACAAAACCGACGACGGCGTTGTTACAATCGTGGTTCCCACGAAGGTGCTGATGTATCAGTGGCTCACCGAGCTAACCCAGAAGCTCAACGTCCCCATTGAGGATCTCGGCTGGGCCGGTGATGGCCACCGAGACGCGTTCGTTGATGACGACATCAAGGTGCTGGTGACGATCGTTAACACGGCCGTCAAAGACGACTATCTCGCGTCCTGTCTCGAGGACGCGGGGACACCTCCCCATCTGCTTGTCGCCGACGAGTGTCACAACTACACCGGTGACGTCCACTCGAACGTTTTAGAGTATCACCACACTGCGACACTGGGACTCTCTGCGACGCCAACCGAAAAGCCACATAGCGAACGCGACCCCAGCGACGATGAGGCGGACCTCTTTGACCGCTTGGGCGAGCCGTTCTACACGCTCACGTACAGCGAGGCGATCGAACGCGAGCTTATCCCGAGTTTCACAATCAACTACGTCGGGTTTGATCTCGCCCCCACCGAGCGACAAAAGTACGAAAGTCTCAGCCGCGAAATCACGGATGCACTGAAAGAGATCCGCACGCGGTACGCCAACCGGCTATACCAGCTGAACGGCAATCTCCATCAGAAATTACACACCATCCTCAACTCGGATGAGTCGCCCCACCCAGCAGTGGGTCAGTTCTTTACGCTCACCCAACAGCGCCGGAATCTTGTGCAAAATGCCGTCGCCCGGCAGGCGATCACGCTGCGCCTGTTAGAGGAGATTGATCCCGACGAGAAGGCGATCGTATTCCAAGAGCGTATCGAGCAGCTCAAACAGCTGATCGCTCCGTACGAACGGCTCGGGCAAACGCGGGAGCGTGAGGTGTCCAAAGAAAGCGCCAGTGGCTACCGATCACAGCTGTACGACGAGTTCCCGGAACTGAAAGAAGTTGACAAGGCTATCGAGGATCTGTTCGCACAGCCTGATTACTGGCCGGTGATGTATCACTCTGGACACCGCCGCGAGGTATGGAACGAGTTTGCGATGGAATGGTTCCGCGCTGACGATCACGCAAACGTCATGCTCAGTGTCAAAGCCCTGATCGAGGGCGTCGACGTCCCCGATGCTGACACCGGCATCATCCGGGTCTCAAGTGGCAGTGTTCGCCAACGCATCCAGACGCTCGGCCGGATTCTCCGAACGGGAGATAATCCGGATCGCCAGTCCGAGCTATATGTGCTGTACGCTCGAGACACCGTTGATGAGAACATCTTCCGCGAGTACGATTGGGAAGATCAGCTCGGGAACGCAGACGTTGAACACCGCTACTGGGAGGTTGAGGATTCGGTATTAGAGGGCGAACTCGTCGAGGGTGACCGGCCAGAAGTTCAGACGTATACCGAGCCGTCGTTCCCTGACGTGACCGATCTAGAGCCGGGTGATCCGTACCAGGGGCCGACCCACGGGTACAAGATTAGCGTGGATGCAGAAGGGCGTCCATTCGAACGCACCGGCTCGGGTCGGTCCTTTATCACCAACGAGGAAGTCAAGGCTGCCGCCCAGATCGTTTACCGACTAAAAGGCGGTGGGACGATCCACATCAACGAGCGTGGCCACATGACAACTAAAACTGACGACAAAACAGTCTATCTAGGCGAAACAGCTGGTCCAGACTCATTCAAGCATGAGGAAGCGACTCAGGGGCAGCTCACTGATGACCCACCAGAATTTGATGATCTCTTTGGGGGTGATGCTGCGTGACTGATGCCTCTATCGATCTTCCGTTCGGTGATGCTTTCGGGCCTGGGCAGCTGGCGGTAGGGACAGACGACGATGAGCTCGTTGTCGTCCTCGATCTGATTGCAGCGAACCTCGGTGAGCCAAAGCAGTTTGATCACGCCATCGCTGAACGGTTCTTCGAGGACAGCCCTGACCCGGTAACACGAGCCGAAAACGTCCGGTTTGCGGTGCAGGCAGCGAACGGCTACGGTATCGTCGATCAGGAGTTTGAGTTTACCGAATTAGGTACCGAATTGGCCAGCCTCCGTGACGAGCCAGAGGCACTGTATGATCGCTTTGCAACGCATATCCTCACGAACCTGGGCGGGATCGAGGTGATCGAGACGATCCGGGACCTAGAGGCCTTAGGACGCCAAACAACGGAAGCAAATATTAGAGCTCATCTTGCAGAAACCTATGACATCCAACTACGAGAGGGATCCAATCACTGGTCACAGATGCGCGCGTGGCTCGCGAAGGCCGATGTGATCAATACCGGGATCCACATCTACGAACTGAACGACGAGAAGATACGCACTCTCACGGGCATTGAAAGCCGCGAGTTGGAATCGCTCGATGAGTTGACTCCCGAGCAGCAGGCGTTTCTCTGGACGCTAGCGATCGTCAATCCAGACGAGCCGATTCCAAACAGTCGTGTGCGCCGCGCTGCGGAAGCAGGCTCACAGCTTGAGATCAAACAATCGAACATTGCACGGCGTGTGTTAGAGCCGCTCGAGGAGAGAGACTATATTGAGATGACACGGGCCGATGGAGCCCCAAATACGGTCCGTACGACAGAGGCGTTTGACAGTGAGGTTCTTCGTCCCGCTGTCGAAATAGTTGGAGGGCGTGTCGGCATTCCCATGACTGCGCTCCGCACCAGCTTTCGCGATCTAGGCAGCGCAATCGATGGCCAAGACGCTACGATCACACGGTCAGAAGCAAGCCGTGTCCTCACAGCAAAACTCGGATCGCTGTTGGGGCTTGATTTCGTTGGCTGGTGTCGAGTTGAGGGCACCACAGAAGCCGCCGTGTTTGATCGCGTCCAGCACACAGTCGAGCGCTGGTACCTCAGTGTGATGCCATTTGACAGCCCGATCATCCCTAATCAACTACATCGTGCAGTCGGTGAAGCCAATACGGTCGGTGCGTCAACGGTCCTACTTGTCTCCCGACATGGGATCGACCAAACTGCGCGGCAGATAGCCAACCAGGTTGTCCAGCGGGAACCGCTGACAGTCTTGTTAGTGCATCTTGACGATATCTCGGCACTCAGCACCGAACCAGATCAATTCACCAACAAGGTCAACATAGAAGCAGAACGGATGTACCGTGTCGTCACATTAGGTGACGACGAGCGCTTCTCGATTGACGCCCAGAGCCAGCTTCGATTAGACGAGACCGCAGTTACTGACCAGCTTGACTCAGATAACACTGGGACCGACCGGTCACTTGACGAGTTCAGTTCGACGTAGCTGGATTCTCTTCGTCGAAACTGGAGAGATTCGTATTCTTGTCATCAACGGTGTTCTCGTCGTCAACGATGTTTTCGTCTTCAACGCGGTGGCCAAAGCGATCTTCGGCCTCTTCCTGGTTCATAAAGCGAAGTTCTGAGTTTCGGATGTAATCCTCATCCATCTCGAACGCGAGCCAGTAGCGCCCAAGTTCCTGCGCTAAGCTGCCGGTGATGTTCGAGCCACCGAAGATATCTAACACGACCGGACGGTCAAAGGATCCGCGGTCCCAGTCGTTATACGGCGGATTCGGCGTAAGGAATTTGATGAAGAACTCTGGAACATCCGGAACGAACCGTGCCGGATGTTTCTCGAACCCGTATCGCTTGCAAAACTCCTGGTACTTGGTTTTGCTCGCGGTATTTGCTGCCTCGATGTAGTTTTTCGGAATAGCACCATTGTTGTCGTTGCCGAAGTCCCCACCAATGTTCCACCCCGAGGGCCGCTCGCCCTCATTGTACTCGCCCGTCTCGATCAAATCTTTGTGGCTCTCACTGTACTCCCGGAGAGCGCGCTGATTGTTTGCCTCCGGTTTGGGCTGGGGATACGGAACCTCCTTGCCTGCCTTGACGGCCGCGATCACTTTGCGGGCGAACACGGACGGGGTCTTGTTGCTGGCCTCAATCAGGTTGTGGATCTCATCCACAAGGTCAGGGAGGTGGATTTCGATCAGCTCCTTTCGCTCGCTGGTGTAGTACTTCCCGTCCTCGCTAAGTGGCGCTCCACGGAGGATCGCCTCGACGATATCGGCGGCAGGGTCCGGCGCCACCTCAGCGGCGACTTGTTCGGCGAGCTGGAGCTTGTGCATCGTCTCATCCGTCCGCGCCGGCTCTTTGTTGATCTCTTTTGAGAGCCACCAAATCGGCGTCACAGCGTCTGTGATTCGGAATTTACGGACGTTTACCCACTCAACCGGGCTCGGGAGCTTTGCCGTATTCATCCAGTAGACGTCTTGTGAGAGATGCAGTCCATCTGATCGATCCGCAAAGCCCGGATCATCAGGATCAGTCAGCCGACTCAGCAGATCAAACTGGTAGGTGGATCGCTCCGGCATCCCTGGTTCGAAGGTGCCACCGATCTCCAAGATGAAGCTACCGTGTGGTTGGAGCACGCGCTGTACCTCTCCAGCGAAGTTTTCCATGAACCAATCGTTGTACTCGGAGAGTGGTTCATTACCGTACTCCTTCTCGTGCTGGAGCGCAAACGGTGGCGACGTTACGATCAGATCGATTGAGTTTTCGGGTAGTTCCTGGAGGAGCTCGCTGCTGTCACCCTGATACATCGCACCGAGCTCTCTGGTGTAGGCAGCCTCGCGCTCCGGGAGTAGCGACGTTACAACTGGCTCATCACTCATAGAATTCGCACCCCTCGTCGAGATTGGTGGTGGGAATCAAACTTACTATCGCGTACACTGGGCCCCCAAATACGACTGTCGTTTTTATTGCTTCAATTACTGTCCTATCGCCAACCTCTTTATCGATTGGATTTGATCTTACCATGGGTTTTCCACTCTGATGGAACCCCAGTCCGGGTGTCTCTAGCACCCGGGTATTCTCTACCGTCTTTACCCCTAACTGGGACTGGGCTTCCGTATCCTCTATTAGAACTCTAATTGGTAAATACCTTTCGGAGTTCTCATAATGGATTGTCACACCGTTAGGACTAATCAGACTGGTTGTGAACGGGGTGGTAATGCCCGACCGCGATGAAGAGTCTGGTCGATATACCGGTGAATATTTGACGGAAGATTTTCTTCAAGCGATTAGTAACGAGGGTGGGATGGCGGGAACAGGCGAAATTGCAGAACGAGTTGGATGTGCACACGACACCGCATACAAGCGTCTTCAGAAGATAGAAAAAAAGGGACTAGTCTCATCAAAAAAAGTAGGTAATACGCTGATATGGTCTGAGAATAGGACAAAATAGACCAATCTCGTACGTCTACTGACCAGCTGATTTAGCACGAACCAATCGAAACAAACGAAGTCCTCATGCTGCACCCATCTTCTATATTCAGCACGGAGTTTCTGTCAACCAATAAGGTTTCAATAGAGCCGAACTGTTGTATTGACTAGAATAGGGGCAGAGTATGTCACTTTCTGAGGATTTTAACAAAGCCAACACTCAGTAACTCACCAATGTTGGTATATCTTCAGAAGCCTGTGCAAGATACAAAGCGCGTATTCAGCACCGCCACGTCCTCTATCCAGACCTCTCTAGAGATATAGAGGGTAGGCCTACCATCTCTATATTGAATCAACAACCAAACTCAGCGTGCAAAATGTGTGCGATTTAGTCAAGCCGTGAATAGGAATAGTTGCTTCCACCCTGACCGACTAACTCGGAGTGATTTTCATACGCTTTGGTGAGGTCAATATCGTAAGACACGATAAGCGCTGGAAGGAAAAGTTTGAGAAGCGGTCCGATACTATCTGTTACTTCTTGATCAACGGGAAGAATTCCTGCTCCTTGGCCACCAAATTCGATAGCGTCTTTTAGATACTCTTTTTCTCCGGGAGAGTAGTCTGTCGTTATTGCGTCATGCCATGGGACCGGATCCCCGTTTTCGTAGGCCTGTACTGTTTCAGGATCTTCCCCACCGGCGATGATAGCTACCATCACAGCTAACGAGCTCATCGTCGTACCAGAGACATATCCGTTGACATCTTCACCAAATGCCTCACGAGTTGCTACCCTCCATGCCGCACATAAGGCCCATACGCCGGGGGAAATACCTTTTTCAGCCTTATCGGCCTTCTGTAGCAATTGGGTGCGTGTTTCTGATATTTCGCTCAGATCACGGGGCATTCTGATAAGTGTCTCAGCAAGGAAGGCCCCACAGTGTCTACAGAACACATTTTCCTCAAAGATTTCTGAACCACATGCTGGGCAGTAGTACATACGTGGATGAATATTACGTGTGAAGTTAATACTTATCTCAAGAAGTAGTAGATAATTCAGTAGGTGCCTGTCATCTGGCATAGAGTTTGTAACAGAAGTTGAGTAGATGTAGATCTGCCTCATTCTATGAGTCTCCTGTATTGACCGTAACCGGGGTAAAATATATCAATCACTGAAGGTTCCAACAGAACCCCTGAATCCTCATTGGTCAACTCTCGTTTTCGAAAAATCAGCTCTAACCATACTCACACGAAGGGACCAACAACCACCCAAACGACTTTACCCCGACTGCCTCATGTGTATTTCACGAACCGCACGAAGGCGACGACCCCTGTCACGCTGCGTGACGAACTCAAACCCGTCACTGGGGGTTCGCCTTATATACACCCGGCCGCCGTCATGTCGATCCACCCCGTCAGAAACTATGACGGGCGCGACGGGATTTGAACCCGCGGCATCTTGGTCCGGAACCAAGTGCTCTGTCCGCTGAGCTACGCGCCCTTACGACGTCGTCTCTCGGGAGACCGTTTAATGCTTCTGACTCCCCGGCTGTTCGACTGCGGGTGGCGTCTCCGCCGTCGCGGGCCACCCGCGACGATTCTCACGGTACGCGACGTGGACTACGAACGGAGCGGAGCTGTACACTGCTGGAATGCCTGCATTTCGGCCGCTATCACTCTCGATACTCTCTTTTCATGTTCTGGATATCTATATTGATATTCTGAGGTATGCGTTTAATGCCGGTGCGATGAACCGCTTACCAAGCCATGTCCCCGCGGACGACCGAGCCGTCGCTGCCGTTCGACGAGGCGGCCCTTTCTCACGCGGATCGGTTCCTCCTCGCGGTCGCGGTCGACGGCGAGGTGTTGTTCGCGGGGCCGTCGGTTCCGGACGTGCTGGGGCTCGATCGCTCCGCGTTCACCGGAAGCGACCTGCTGGAGTACGTTCACCCCAACGAGCGGGAACCGATCGTGGACGCCCTGTCGGCGGTCGCCAGCCACCGACGCGTGACACATCGGTTCCGGAACGCCAGCGGCGGATACACGTGGGTCGAGTCGGTCGTCGACGAGGACTTGGCTCCCGAGTTCGGTGGGCGGGTTCTCACGGCCCGCTGTGTCGACGTCGACCGGACGTTCCCCGAACGGTTCCGCGAGTTCCTGGAGTACGGCACGGACATCGTCACCGTCGTCGACGCCGACGGCCGCGTTCGGTACGAGAGCCCGTCCGTCGAGGAGGTACTCGGCTACGAGCAGGGATCGCTGGTCGGTCGGTCGCCGCTCGGATACGTCCATCCGAAGGACCGCGAACGGGTCACGGAGGGGTTCTACCGCGCGCTCGACGAGACGAACGCCGCGGGATCGATGGAGTTCCGATACCGGACCGCGGACGGCGACTGGGTCTGGTTGGAGTCGCGGACTCGGACGCTCCCCGACGACGCCGTCGCCGGTCGCCTGGTCATCAACTCCAGAGACGTCACCGAGCGGAAGCGTCGCGAACGGCGACTCGTCGACCGAAACGAGCGACTCGATCGGTTCGCGAGCATCGTCTCACACGACCTCCGGAACCCGCTGTCGGTCGTCCGCGCGTCGATGGAGATGGCCGAACTGAAAGACGACACCGAACCGCTCGTCCGCGGGCGGCGCGCAGCGGATCGGATCGACCAGCTCATCACCGAACTCCTGACGCTCGCGAGGCAGGGGACGGGCGTCGACGACCCGACCGAGTTCACCCTTGCAGGCGTGGCACACGACGCGTGGGAGACCGCCGGCGACGCCGCCGCCGACCTGACCGTCCGGGAGGACGCTCGCATCTACGCCGACCGTAGCCGTCTCCGGCAGGCACTCGAGAATCTGTTTCGGAACTGCGTGGAACACGGTTCCACGAGCAATCGGGCAGAGCCCGATGACAGCGTCGAGCACGGCTCGACGGGCAACCGGCTGGCGGCCGACGAGACCGATCGGACACCGGTGGTCAGCGTCACGGTGGCCGCGACCGATGGCGGGTTCCTCGTCGCCGATGACGGTCCGGGTATCGATCCGAAACACGACGAGCGCGTGTTCGAGCCCGGATTCACTACCGAGGACGACGGGACGGGCTACGGACTGGACATCGTTCGGGAGATCGTCGACGCACACGGCTGGTCGATCGGCACGACCCGCACGGCTCACGACGGGTGGTCGGAAGAGACGAGCGGTGCCCGGTTCGAGATCCGTGCGCCGACGCCCGACGAGGTCGACGACGAGCCGTGGGTGTCGCCGTCGGGGACGCGCTGAACGGGCGCTCCCGGTCGGCTCGTGTCGACCGTCCCGAGAGCTATTTATCTCGTCGCGGTGTCGGCGGGAACGTGCGACTCGTTCATCGTCCCCTCGATGACTGCGGGAGCCAGGAGCACGTCCTCGCGACCGACGTCGACGTCGCGGCGTCGACGCTCGCGCAGGCGCGCGGGCTGATGTTTCGGACGTCGATCCCGGACGGCTACGCGCTCGTGTTCCCGTTCGACCGCTCGAAAGCCCGGGACCTCCACATGCTGTTCGTTCCCTTCGCGATCGATGCCCTGTGGGTGTCCGAAACCGAAGTAACCCACAAGAAACGGCTGGCTCCGTTCGTCGGTCTCGGTCGCGGTACGGCCGACACCGTCGTCGAGCTTCCGGCGGGTGCCGCGGCAGACGTGTCCGTCGGCGACCGCGTCGAACTCCGAGAGTGAGCGGCGCTCAGGTCCGTCTCGGACGCCGGCCGACGTCACATCAGGTCGTCGATCTCGTCGTTCTCGAACGCCGCGGCGGGGTCAGGCGTCTCCTCGCGTTCGTCGCGGACCGCCTGTCTGGCACGTTCGAGGAACCGCTCGACGCGCTGGGACCGCTCGACCCCCGCCAGAAGTACGAGCGCGGCGACCCGGTCGGACTCCAACGGGAAGTCGCCGCCGCGGACCTGCATCGACCCCGTTTCCTCCTGGAGCCACGTACGGGCCTTCTCCGCACCCTTTCGAGAGATCCGGTCCGGGTCGCCCGCGACCGCGAGGAGGCCGGCGTCGGCGTCGGTGGCGGTCGGCAGCGACAGACCGGTCATCACGGCGCTCCGCGTCGTGCTGATAACCGTGTTCACGTTCTCGCCCGCGTCCTCGGCCGCGGGTGCGGACGCGTACCCGACCGCGGCCATCCCGCCCGCGCGGAGCGTGTGTATCACCTCGCTCGTGTCGACGACCGACTCGCCGACGCCCTCGACCGCCTCTCCGGCGGCCAGCAGCAGTCCGACGCGTTTCGCCATCGAGCGATTGATGGCGGCGTAGCCGCTCTCGACGCTCTCCCCGGAGGACCGCCACGCGTCGTTGTCGAGCAGTATCGTCGCGTCCGCCTCCCGGACCAGCGTCTTCAGGGACCGTCCCGCGTTCACCTGATACATCGTCCCCTCGTCGCGACCGGGGAGGACGCCGAGCGCGTAGACGGGGACGTCGTACACGCGGTTCAGCTCCCGGACGAGCACCGGCGCGCCGCCCGAGCCGGTCCCTCCACCGAGCCCGGCGACGACGAACACCGCCTCCACGGCCGCGGTCACCTTCGGAGCGAGCGCGTCGAGCACCTCGACGGCGTCCTCGTCCATCAGCTCGGCACCGAGTTCGTTGTCGCCGCCGACGCCGTGACCGCTCACGCGTGACTGTCCGATCAGAACGGTTTCGAGCGGGAGGGGATCGAGGTCGGCGGCGGCCGTGTTGACCGCGAGCGCGTCGTGGATCGCGCCGAACCCCATCTCGGAGTCGAACTCCGCGATCGCCGTCGTGAGCTTTCCCCCCGCTTGTCCGACGCCGACGAGCACGGCCTTCATGTTCCTTCTCTGGTGAGTGAGCTACTATATGCTTTCCCCGACGGTTTAAGTCGGATGCCGCGGGGAACCCGTTCCATGTCCGACGACGCTTCCGAGACCCTATCCGACCGGACCGACACGCCGACAGACGCCGACCGGATCCACGAGCGCCTTCGAGCGGTCGAGCGCGCGCTGACCGGCGACGATCGACCGGCCGCGGACCTGAGTGACGACGCGACCGCCGCCGCGGAGCGGGAGGCGCTCGACGATCGGTTGTCCGATATCGAAGCGCGGGTCGAGGAACTCGAAGCGGCGACGCAGGCGCTCCGCGGCTACGTCGGTTCGATCCGTGCGGTCAACCGAGAGGTCGAGCGACGTGCCGACCTCGCACTCGCGACGGCCACTGACGCTCGGGGGGACGGCGGACATGCCCCCGTCGGCGACGGCGGACACTCGCTCGACGGCGACGGCGGACACTCGCACGATGACGGCGGATTCGATCGTGGCCGTGACACCACGTCGGAGGGCGATCCAGCCGTTGTCGCGGCGGTCCCCGACGGCCGAGCGAACGGAACGGAGTCGGAGATCGACGACCTGTGTGTGGGTTCCATCGGCAGCGTTTCTGAGAGTCCAGCGCCGGACTCCCGGACCGACGATACGGATGATCGCTCCGCATCGAAGGGCGATGGTGCCGACCGAGACGTGATCGCACGGCTCCGGGAGGTCCTGTAGTCGGTGATCCGCGTCGTGTTGACGGTGCTCGTCGCCGTCGCGCTCCTCGGGACCGCGCTCCCCGCACTCGACGACGCACGAACGACGACGACGATCGACCGACTCGATACGCAGGGCGATCGGCTCGAGCGCGCCGTATCGACGGTTGCGGCCGATTCGGTCGCTGTCGACGATCCGACGCTCGCCGCGCGGGCGACGGTCACGGTCCGAGCACCGACCGGGGTCACGGCCGCGCGCATCGACCGGTTGGCCCTCGGTGATCCCTCGGCGATCCTCGATGGACGGGCCCGAACCGTCGACGGAGCGAGAGAACCGGCGGACGACACACGAAGACGGACGATCCGCGACGGAGGCCTCCCCGACGTCGCGCTCGTCTATCGGCTCGCTGATGGGCCGTCGCGCGTCGTCTCGCTGGACCCGTCGACGAACGCTGCCTCGCTCCGCGTCGTCGACGGACCGATCGAGCTCCGAACGAACGGCAGGAGCCGGATCCAACTCCGGCTCGTCGCGGAGGACGGCGCTCCGACCGTTCGAGCCGTCCGCGTTCGATGATCGGAGCGGAACGATCGAGCCGATCATTTATATACGATATCGCGGCCACCCGTCCTATGAGCCTCGATCTCCCGTCGATCGCACGCCTCGGCGACGACGAGGACGGCTGCGGCTGTACGACGACGTTCCGAGAGCCGGTGGGGACGGGCGTCGACGATCGCGTCGTGCTCGCAGTCGACGCGAACGACTGTCCGAACGGCGGCGACCTCGCCGTCAGTCCCGACTGCCGTGCGACCGTCATCGGGACGCTCACCGACCGCGACGCCGACGTGGTCCGGACGACGTGTTCCGGTCGCGAACGGGCGTACACGGGCAGGGCGGCGGCACTGCTCACCGCGGCCGGTCGGTTCCGGGAACGGGTCCGGTTCCACGAGGAACGGCTCGCGGAGCGCGTTCTCCGGGATCCGCTCGGTGCCGGTCGCGAGGCGACCGGTCGTGCCGGACCGCCGAGTCGTATCGCGGCCGAGACCGGGCTCGCAGAGCTCGCTGCCGGGGCGGTCGACGAGACCGACGCGCTCAGAGCCCACGTGGGGCCGACCGTCGCCGCGACGCGCGTCGCGACGGAGCCGCCGGCCAGCGCGTCGCTCGTCGATCGGTGGGAGATCGAGACGGGTGCGACCGTTCGGCTCTACGACGGGGAGTCACCCCTGCGGACGTATCACCTCACTCCGCCGACGGCACGACTCGATCCGGTTGCGTTCGGGACGCTCGCTGCCGCACGGGACCATCTCCTCTCGCACCCCAGCGGCGGCGAACGCGCACCCGGCCGCGCCGTGCGATCGGTGGCGAGCGACGGCGATCCGGTCGCCGAGCTCTCGGAGGCGCTCCGGCGACACACCCGCGGCCACGGCGTCTTCGAACACGTATTCGCCGACGACCGGGTGAGCGACGCCACGCTGTCGGCACCGGTCACGGAGAACCCGCTTCGCGTCGTCGTCGACGGCGAGCGATGTCGCACGAACGTCCGGCTCCCGCCGGAGGGCGCGGCCACGCTCGCGTCCCGCCTTCGTCGAACGAGCGGCCGGGGATTCTCCCGCGCGAGCCCGACGCTCGACGCGACCATCGACTCGCCGTCCGGACGGGTCCGAGTCGCCGCGGCGACGACGCCCGCGAGCGACGGACTTTCCTTTACGTTCCGCCGTGGCGACCCGGAGGCGTGGACGCTCGCGCGACTCGTCGACGTCGGAACGATATCTCCGGCGGCGGCCGGGATACTCTCCGTCGCCGTTGAGCGCGGCGTCACCGGGCTCGTCGCCGGCGGTCGGGGAGCGGGTAAGACGACCGCGCTCGGCTCGCTGCTCTGGGAGCTCGACGCACGAACCCGAACGATCCTCATCGAGGACACGCCCGAACTCCCGGCTGACGCGCTCGCCGCCGCCGACCGTGACGTCCAGCGGCTTCGCGTGGGGAACGGTGCGGAGCCGTCTCCGAGCGAGGCGGTCCGAACCGCGCTTCGGCTGGGCGGGGGCGCGCTCGTCGTCGGCGAGGTTCGGGGCGAGGAGGCGGCGGCGCTGTACGAGGCGATGCGCGTCGGTGCCGCCGGCGAGACGGTGCTCGGGACGATCCACGGCGAGGACCCCGAGGCGGTTCGCGAGCGGGTCGTCGCCGACCTCGGCGTCTCCGAGTCGTCGTTCGCGGCGACCGACCTGATCGTCGTCCTCGACGACCACGAGGTCCGCACGATCGCCGAGGTGGTCGATCACGGTGAGGAACCAACCGACGGCGGGCACGCGATCGCGTTCGCTCCCCTGTTCGAACGGACCGCAGAGGGGCTCGCTTCCACCGGGCTGATCGATCGCGGGGAAAGTCGTCTCGTTGACGACCTCGCCCGGCCAGAGGAGTCGTACGCGGCGGTCCGTTCCGCCGCGAACCGTCGGGCCGATCGCGTTCGCGACGCAGCGGAATCGGGGCGGATCGATCCGGATCGGTACGACGCGGAGGGTCGATGAGCGGCGACTCCGCGGTTGGCGACCGGATGAGTTCTGCGGTTGGCAATGTACGCGATCTCGCGATCGCCCGAACTGGCGGTACGGACGAGAGAACTGGCGGTACGGACGAGAGAACGGGAGGTGCGAACGATGGTGGGGCCTCCGTCCCGAATCGCCCCGCGGCCTCGGTCGCCCCGGCTGGCCCAGCGGATCCGAACGATACGGCTCCGGACGACGTCGACGAACTCCGGCGTGCGCTGTCGTTTCTCGGGTGGGGCGTTCCCCGTGATCGGATCGTCGAGACGGGATATCGTGCGGGAGTCGCCGTCGGGCTCGTCTTCGCCCTCCCCGTTTCGCTCGTCGTCGGTTTGGTTCCGGGGCTCCTCGCGGGTCTCCTTTCGGGGCTCGCGGCGACGCACGCCGTTCACCGTGGTCCGGTGTGGCTCGCCACGCTCCGTCGGACGCGTGCGCTCGGAGCGGCACCCGGACTGGTCGGTCGATTAGTGTTGCGGATGCGACTCGACCCGTCGACCGAGCGCGCGGTCAGATTCGCGTCTCGAACCGGACGGGGGGCGCTGGCGAGGGGGCTCGCCCGACACGAACGACGATGTGCTGACGGTCCGACGAGCGGACTCAGGGCGTTCACTCGCGAGTGGCGACCGTGGTTTCCGGCGCTTGACCGCGCGACTGCACTCGTTCGGACGGCGGCGACCGCCCCACCCGAGCGACGTGGACGGTGTCTGGACCGGGCGCTCGATGCGGTCCTGTCGGGGACGACCGACCGACTCGCGGCGTTCGTCGGCGAGGTTCGTGGCCCGGTATCCGCGCTGTACGCGTTCGGCGTGTTGTTGCCGCTGGCACTGATCGCGCTGTTGCCCGCGGCCGCCGCGTCCGGCGTTCCGATCGACGGGACCGTCATCGCCGTCGTTTATCTCTTCGTTCTCCCCGGCGGACTGCTCGCGGCGTCCGCGTGGCTGCTCTCCCGACGCCCGGTCGCGTTCCCCCCTCCGTCGATCGACGCCGATCATCCCGACGTTCCGTGCCGGTGGCCACACGCGGTCGCTGCCGGCCTCGCTTCGGGTGTCGCTTCCGCGGTCACCGCCGGCTGGCTCGTCACGCCGTGGAGCGCTCCGGTAGCCGGGGTCGGCGTCGGGGTCGGGACGGCGCTGCTCGTCGTCGCGTCCCCACGCCGACAGGTTCTCTCCGAGGTTCGCGCGGTCGAGCGGGACCTCCCGGACGCGATGACGGTCATCGGTGGCGACGTCGCGGAGGGCGTCGCCGTCGAACGAGCCGTCGCGAACGCGGGCGAACGGCTCGACGGAGCGACCGGGACGGTGTTCACCCGTGCGGCCCGCCGGAGCGACACGCTCCGCGTCGGCGTCCGGAACGCGTTCATGGGGGACGGCGGACCGGTCACGACGGTTCCGTCGCCGCGGGTCCGCGGTGCGGTCGCGCTGCTCGCCGTCGCCGCTCGCGAGGGGCGACCCGCGGGGGACGTGCTGTTGGATCTCGCCGATCAGCTCGAACGGCTCCGCGAACTGGAGCGGGACGCGCGTCGCCAACTGGCGACGGTGACGGGAACTCTGACGAACACCGCCGCGGTGTTCGCCCCGCTCGTCGGCGGTGCGACGGTCGCGCTCGCGACCGGGATCGACGCCGCGGGGGCGGTCGGTGCGGGGGGTCTCGACTCCGGTGCGGCCGGCATCGACGCGCTCGCCGGTGGCGGGTCGACAACGGACCCAGCCGCCGTCGATCCCTCCGTGACCGGAGAACGCGGCGGCCCCGGGGCCGACGCTCCGGGATCGGACCGTTCTCCTCCGGCCACGGACAGTGCGGTCGCCGGCCTCTCCGTCCCGGTCCTCGGGCGGATCGTGGGTGTGTACGTCCTCGTGCTTTCGACGATCCTCACCGGACTCGCGACCGGATTGGAACACGGGATCGACCGTACGCTCGTCGCGTACCGGATCGGGATCGCCCTCCCGACGGCGACGGCGACGTACCTCGTTTCGTTCGCCGGTGCGGGGCTGTTGCTGTGACCCGGCGAACGGTTGTCCCCGCCGTGCCCGAGTGACGGATCGGCCGTGGCCGGGCGATGGATCGGCCGTGGCCGGGCGATGGATCGGCCCATACTTTAAGTCGGATACCGGGACCACGCCGTCCCATGTTCGACGTTCCTATCGACGCCACGTACGCGTGGCTCGGCGTCGCGCTGGTGAGCGTCGCGACGGCCGGCGTCGCGGCCACGCTTCCGGCGTCGCCGCCGCCAGACGCGAGCGGAGTCGCACACACCATCGATTCGGTCGCCGATGGGGAGTATCCCGCCACCGCGGAGCACGGGTTGACCGCGGACCGGCTGCTGATCAGGACGGGGAGCGTCTCGCTTGCGGACGGCGGAGACGCCGCCCGATCGACGCTCCACGCACCCCGGATCACGCCCGTGCCGTCGACGGATCCCGTCGTCGACGCCCGGCTCCATCGCGTCCTCGATGGAGTCCCGCCCGACGTCGCCTTCGACGACCCCGAGTCGTTCTCCGCCGCGGCCGAACGTGCTCGGACGCGCGACCACGACTGGCATGCGGCTCCGAACAGGCTCACGATCAGACGGGTCCACTACGGTGATGTTCGTGTCACGCTCGTCGGGTGAGACCGCGCGGCTCGGTGCGTGCAACCGCGGAGCGGTCGAGCCGATCGCCGCGCTCGTCGCGCTCGTTGCCGTCGGGGCCGCCCTCGGACTCTACGCGGGTGCACTCGGCGATGCAGCCCCCGACAGGGAGCGGAACCTCGCGACGCCGACGCTCGACCGGGTCGAGCGTGCGGCCACCGTCGGCGGGGTCGTCGATCCCCGCCGCCTCTCGCACGCCGACCTCGGCTCGCTCCCCGCTGCGACGGTCGAACTGGAAACTCGACACGAGACCTGGCGGGTACGATTCGGTGAGCGCGCACCGACCGCCGACGCCCGGTCGTCGGGCGTCGACGTCGCGTCCCGTTCGGTCACGGTTCGGAGCAGCCCCGGTGAGAACGTTCGTGGAACGCTTCGCGTGGTGGTGCGTGGATGACGAGCACCGTCCTCGACGTCACGCTTATGCTGCTTTGTGTCTCCGCCAGCGTCGTCGCGCTCGGCGGCGTCGGAAGCGATCCGCTCGGCACCGGGAACACGGGGCCGGACGCGGACCGGATGTCGGACCGACTGACCACCGAGACCGCGACGGTGACGTACGATCCGCACGGCTCGGACGGTGAGTCCACGGTCCACGCGACGCTCGCGGAGCTGCTCGTGATGGCGATGTTCGACGACGTCGAACGCGGCGGAGAACGGAACACCGCGGAACCCGTCGGGTTCGCGTCGTCGGTGATGGCCGTCGTTTCGGACGCGTTCGGCCCGCGAACGCGGATCGACGGGCGGGCGGTGCGGACCGGCTCGAGCGATGAGCCCGATGGACACCGAAGCCGGATCGGCGGATCTCGGGACGATGTCGGCGAGCGCCGGCACGACGGCGACCCGACGACCGGCGCGGCTCGGACGGATTGGTCCGTTTCGGTCGGGACGGAACCGCCGCGAGGGGCGTCCGTCACCGCCACTATCGTGTCGACTCCGGTCCCCGAGTTCCTGACGAGCGACCATGAACGCGTTCGGTTCGTCGTCCGGGTGTGGTAACGATGCGCGTGACACGCGCTCGTCAGGGTCGGTCGTTCGTCGCGGACCGGCATGCACGCGTCCCGTTCGCGCTGATCGGCGTGTTGCTGCTCGTCGCCACCACCGCGTACGCGGCCGGAATCGCCGATCAGGGGCTCGTCGGTGAGGACCGGAGCGCCGAGCAGTCGATGGACCGGGTGGAGGCGGACACGACGGCGGCGCTCAAAAGCGCCGCCCGAGAGGCCGCACACGACGCGGCCGCCGAGCCGGTGACGAGTCGGCCTTCGGGATCCGGGGCGTCGACCGGACCGTTCCACGACGACGATGTCGTCGCCACCGACGCCGTCGGATCGGAGAACCCGTTCGAGGACGCGTTCCGGATCCGGCTCGCGATCGCCGGGTCGGAGGCGCTCTCGGCGGTCGATGCCGAGGTCGGCGACGTGACGGCGACCGCGTCGCTCCCGCCGGTGGCGGACCCAGACGATCTCGACGCCGCACGCGACCGAGTCACGGTCGAACCCGTCGAGAACGGTACGGCCACGCGCGTCACGTTCGAGGCGGTCACGACGCGAGCGGTCAGGGACGACCGCGTGGTCGCCGAGCGAACCCGCGATCGAACCGTCGTCGTCGCGGTTCCGACGCTCGCGGCCCACGAGCGGACGGAGCGCTTCGAGGAGCGTCTCGGTCGGGGTCCGGTCGAGGGTCCGGGGTTGGGCCGCCAGCTCACCGCGAGCCTCTATCCGATGACGTGGGCGCGAGGGTACGCGCAGTACGCGGGCGCACCCGTACAGAACGTCCTCGCGAACCGTCACGTCGAACTATCGACGAACGCCGGGATCGTTCGGACGCAGCGCGACGTGTTCGGGGCGGCCGATCCGGACGCACGCGGCGGCGTCGCCCGTGCGACCGCGGAGACCGGACTTGCGGATCTCCTCGCACCGACCGGCCTCGACGAGGAGGCGTGGAGTGAAACGGTTCTCGACGCGCCGGCATCGATCGACGACGGTGACGGCGACTCCGGCGGCGAAACCGAAGCGGCGTTCCCTGACGGGCCCAACACGGACGAGGACGCGTCCGTCGAGGTCGGTCACGCGGCCGACGTGGCCGCGACGGAAGTGTACGACGATCTCGAGGCGATCGCTCGCCCCGCGTACCGCGTTGAGGCGACCGCCGACGCGACGGCCACTCGAACGCGGTACGGCGGTCGGCTCCGCCCGTCGTCGCCCGGCTCCGACTGGGAACGGACGGACCGCTCGACCGACCGGTCGCTGTCGATCACCTCCGGCTCTGACCTGCAGAAGGTCACGCCTGCCGGACGCGTGGCTCCGGGAGAGCGCCTCTCGTTCGCCCGTGCGACCCGTGACGTCGCCGTCGAACGCTCCGCCGTGACGACGTGGGAACGCGAGACCGAGCGCGAGGTCGGAAACGAAACCGTCACTGAGACCGAGCGGACGACGACCTCGGCGAGCGCGGTCGATCGCTATCGCGTTCGCGTCTCCGTCTCCGGGAGCTACGCGCCGACGGACGCCGCGCCGGCGGGGCGAACGTTGACGTTCGGTTCGGGGGAGTTGACCGACGGCCCCGATCTCACCGACGTCCCGCCGGCGGTCCGCTCCGAGCTCGACGTCGCAAGCGCACGCGACGTGGACCGGATAGCTCGCGACGCGGTGAGCAACGGTGACGTCTCCCGGTCGACGGTCGCCGTCGGCGACCGTCCGGACGACCTGTCGGAGCGGATCGCGTCGGACGTCGACGATCTCCGGTCCGACGTCCGTCGGGTCGAGACGGAACTCGACATGGAGGCGGCGGCCACCGCGGACGCCGATCCGTACGGGGAACTGGCGGGCGACCTCCGCGATCGTCGCTCGACGCTCGTGGACGCCCCGCGGACGTACGACGGTGCGGCGGACCGCGCTCGGGTCGCCGCTCGCGACGCGTACCTCGATGCCGTTATCCGAGAGCTCGAACGCGCATCCGACGCCGAAACCGAGGCGAGCGACGGGATCGTCGATCGGGTCGAGGACGCGCTCGACGGACCGTCGGTCGGCGACGTCGTCGCCAGTCGTGAGGCGGCACGCGAGACCGAACCGTACGCGATCGGCGAGACGGGGCCGGGCGGATCGGTGACGTTCACGCCGGACGCGTCGCCGGGGTACCTGCCGCGGACGGCGGTTGAGGGTACTGCGATCGACGCGGTCGAGGGGACGACGACCCGACCGCTCGCGACGCGGAACCTCAACTACGTCACCGTACCGTACGGCGACGTCTCGAGCGGAATCGTCGACCGGGTCCTCGGAACCGAGGATACCGTTCGAGTAGAGATCGCAGGGCGCGCGCTTCTCGCTGCCGACGACGTGCTCGCCGACGGCGACGACGCCGACCTGCGAGCGGACCGGGACACGCTCGACGCCGAAGTCGACCGGTCGCTTCGGGCGATCGACCGGGAACTCGTCGACGCGCTCGCGGAGCGGACGTCGCTGTCCGAAGCCGATCGGCGCGACGTGGTGACGTCGACCACCGCGACGTACGACTCGAACGGGCGGCGTGCGGTCGCCGTCGGAGACGGGAGCTACGCCGATCGGGTCGCGGCGACGGCCGCCTCGACGGGATCGCTGTCGGACGGCGAGGAGGCACGGCTCGCCGCTCATCTCCGCGTTACGGTGCGGGACGCCGTCGGTCGGGACGCGGTTCGGATCCCCGCACGGTTCGTCGAGGGGCCGGTCGAGGGGGTGCGGAAAGCGGCCAGAGACCGGATCGAGGACGCGGTCGAGAGCGGTGCCGAGCGTGCCGGTGAGGAGGCGGCCGACCGCTGGGCCCCCGCACCCGCTCGGAGCGTCGGTGCCGGGCTGCCGGTCGTGCCGGTGCCGGGCTACTGGGTCGCGACGGTGAACGGCTGGCGCGTGGACGTCCGCGGCGAATACCCGAGGTTCGCGCTCCGGGCGGACGTCGGTCCGCCCGGTGAACGGTTCGAGTACGTTCGGACCGACGACGACGTTACCATCGAGGTCGGTGACGACCAGGTTCGACTCGGTACGACTGACCCCGTCCGGTTCGAGACGAGAACAGTCGTCGTCGTGGCGGTTCCCGCCGGCCCGCCCGGGGTCGGAGACGTCGACGGAACTCGGGACGAGACGTCCCCCGGCTGGCCGTGTCCCGGCGATGTCGACGCGGATCGGGACGGATCGGGGACCGAAGACGGTGAGGATCACGATGAGTGTTCGTGACGCTCCGCATGCGGTGTTGTCGCCCGCGATCGACGCGCTCGGGCGTCGGAGTCCAGCAGCCGGGATCGTCCGCGGGCGATCGACCGGAGGCGTTTTGCGAGCCGCGGCCCGATCGACTGTATGTTCCACGAGGCCGTTGGCGATGAGGACGTGGCGGTGGAGGCGGCGGCGCTGCTCTCGGCGTTCGAGACGATGCTGTCGGAGACCGTTTCCGAGAAGGGAGCGGGCCACGTGGTCGACGAGGCGCGGGTCGACGAACACGACGTCGAGGCGATCGCGAACGGTTCGGTCGGCGATCTCACGGTCGAGGAGGGTGCATCGGTGCTCGCGGTGGGGCGCGATCTCGACGCCGACGCGATCGTCTTCGAGCTTCGCGACCACCTACTTATGGGGATGACGACGGCGGTGCTCGACGTCGACACCATCGCTGGCGCGATCGATTCGGATCTCACCGGACAGGAGATCCAGCAGGCGATCGAGGGACGCGCCGCGATGACGGTCGCACAGCTCGCCGAGATCATGGCGGTCATCGAGCGTCGAAAGCGATGAGGGTCGTCGTCGTCGGCTGCGGCTACGTCGGTCTCGAACTCGCCCGTCAGCTTGCGGATCGCGAGCACGAAGTCGTCGGAGTCAGGCGCTCCGACGCCGGACTCGATGCGATCGAATCGATCGATGGGATCGCGGGGGCGGTGCGTGCGGACGCGACCGACCCCACGTCGCTGTCGGCGCTTCCGGACGCTGACGCGGTCGTCTTTGCGGCCAGCTCCGGCGGGAGGGGCGCGGACGCCGCTCGAGCAGTGTACGTCGACGGTCTCCGAAACGTCGTCGCGGAGTACGGGGGTCGTGCGTCACGTCCGGACCGGCTCGTGTACACCTCCTCGACTGGGGTGTACGGCGATCACGACGGCGCGTGGGTCGACGAGGAGACGCCGATCGATCCGACGACGGACAAGACGCGCGTCCTCGCCGAGGCGGAGCGGGTGGCGCTCTCGGACGCCGAGGCCGTCGGGATCGACGGGACGGTCGCACGGTTCGCCGGCCTGTACGGTCCGGATCGCTATCGGTTGGAGCGGTATCTCGATGGGCCGGTCACGGCCGGCTACCTCAACATGGTTCACCGTGACGACGCCGCGGGAGGGGTGCGACATCTGTTGGAAGCGGACCTCGCACGGGGTGAACCGGTGCTCGTGGTGGACGACGAGCCGGTCGAGAAACACGCGTTTGCCGACTGGCTCGCCGACGCGTGTGGCGTTCCCCGTCCCGAGAAGCGATCGACGGAGGAGCGGATCGCGGACGGCGACCTGTCGGCGGCGGCCCGCCGCCGGATCCGGACGAGCAAGCGGTGCTCGAACGACCGACTCCGGTCGCTCGGTTACGAGTTCGCGTACCCGACGTTCAGAGAGGGATACCGCGACGCTGTCCGCGCGTATCGGTCGATCCACCGATAGCGTCCCGTCCGATTCGGTCCTTTGTTCGCGGTCGGAATCTCCACGAAGCTTCTTGTGCCGTCAGTGACTTCGGGGGACGTATGGTGGTCCCAGCGGTAGCCGGGAACGGACTCTCCGAGGTGGAGGCGTTCGCCCGTGAGAATCCGGAGCTGACCGCCGCCGCAGTGCTGGCTGTGCTCGTCGCTCTGGCGAGTACGTACGCGTTCGTCCGTCTCCGTCGAGCGCCGGGCGTCCGGTTCCGCCGGGTGCTCGCGGATCTGGACGAGATCGCGGTGCTGATGCATCCGAATCCGGACCCGGATGCGATGGCGGCCGCGGTTGGGGTCGCCTCGCTGGCGGACCAGCTCGACGTCGACGCCACGATCCAGTTTCCCGGTCAGATCCGCCACCAGGAGAACCGGGCGTTCCGGACGGTACTTGACCTCGAACTCGATCGGATCGACCACGTGAGCGATCTGGCTGCCGGGTCGGTGGTGCTCGTCGATCACAACGAGCCTCGCGGGTTCGCAGGCGCGGACGGAGTGCTTCCGACGGTCGTCGTCGATCATCACCCGGGGGACGGTTCCGGTGGCGCGTTCACCGACGTCAGGACGGATTACGGTGCGACGGCGTCGATCGTCGCGGAGTACTTCCAGGACAACGACGCCGTCCCGGTACCGCCCGATAAACACGCCAGCGAGACGGACGGCGACTTCGCGCTGTCGACCGAGGCGGCGACGGGACTCCTGTACGGGATCCTCTCCGATACCAATCACCTGACCGTCGGTGCGAGCGAGTCGGACTTCGCCGCCGCCGCGTACGTGTACCCCGGCGTCGACCAGGACCGGCTGGACCGGATCGCGAATCCGGAGGTCGACGCGGAGGTGCTCGAAGTGAAAGCGCGAGCGATCGCGGGCAGACAGGTCGAGGGATCGTTCGCGGTCTCCGACGTGGGCGGCGTGAACAACGTCGACGCCATTCCGCAGGCGGCTGACGAGCTGATCCAACTGGAGGGCGTCAGCGCGGTCGTCGTCATCGGCGAGCGCGACGGAACCGTTCACCTGTCGGGACGCTCCCGCGACGACCGCGTCCACATGGGTAACGCGATCGAAGCGGTGTTAGCGGACGTCGACAACGGGGACGGCGGCGGCCACTCACGGATGGGCGGCGGGACGGTCAGGCCCGACGTCGACCCGAGCGGTGAGGCGGAGCGGGACGCGATCGACCGCGACGCGCTGGCTGACGGGCTGTTCCGTGCGATGGCCGGCGACGTGTGAGCGGGCGTCCACACCGTTCGTTCGGTCGTGCGTTCTCCGCGTCGACCGAGGCGATCTCAGTACCAACGTTTATGAATGATCCCTCGGAGATTCGAACATGAACACGAACGCGTTCGAGGGAAGCCAGTGGCGTGTGCTTGCGGGGGTCGGGATCGGCTACGGGATCGCAACCGCGCTGATCTTCGTCGTCCTGTTTCTGTTGCCGTATCTCGTGGTTCGCGCCCTCTGAAGCGAATAGAACGGTCGTTCCGGGCGAATAGAACGGTTCTCTCGTCGGCCGACTACGCGAACGCGAGCGAGTCGTCGCCGTCGAACTCCTCGTCCTGCTGGAGCTTCTCGTACGCTTCGAGGAGGTCGTCCATCGTCACCTCGATGCGGTCGTCGCGGATGGCGAACATCCCGGCCTCGGTACAGACCGCCTTGATGTCCGCGCCGGAAGCGTCGACGGCGGCCTCGGCGAGCTCGTCGAAGTCGACGTCGTCCGCGAGGTTCATCTTCCGCGTGTGGATCCGGAAGATTATCTCGCGGCCGACGGTGTCGGGCTTGGGCACCTCGATGAGTCGGTCGAACCGTCCGGGACGGAGGATCGCCGGATCGAGCATGTCGAAACGGTTGGTCGCGGCGATGATCCGGACCTCGCCGCGGTCGTCGAAGCCGTCCATCTCCGAGAGCAACTGCATCATCGTCCGCTGGACCTCCGCGTCGCCGGACGTCTTCGAGTCCGTCCGCTTCGAGGCGATGGCGTCGATCTCGTCGATGAACAGGACCGCGGGCTGATTCTCGCGGGCGACCTCGAACAGGTCGCGGACGAGCTTCGCTCCTTCGCCGATGAACTTGTGGACCAGCTCGGAGCCGGCCATCTTGATGAACGTGGCGTCCGTCTCGTTGGCGACCGCCTTCGCCAGCATCGTCTTGCCGGTCCCCGGCGGGCCGTATAACAGGACGCCGCTGGGCGGCTGAATACCGACGTCGTCGAACATCTCGGGGCGTTCGAGCGGCAGCTCGACGGTCTCGCGGACCTCCTGCATCTGGTCTTCGAGGCCGCCGATGTCGGCGTAGGTCACGTCCGGGGAGTGTTCGACCTGCATCACGCGGGCGCGAACGTCGGTCTCCTTCTCGAGTTTCTTGACGACCGACAGCGAGTTGTTGACCGCGACCCGGTCGTCGGGCGCGAGGTCGTCCCGCATCTCCGCGGTGACCTCGGTGAGCGCCTCCTGGTTGTTGCCGTGCTGTTTGATCACTGCACCGTCGTTGGTTAGCTCCTGTACGGTCGCCACGAACAGCGGCGACTGTTTGAGCTTCTTGTTCTCGTGGGTGAGTCGTTCGAGCTTCTGTTGGTACTTGTTGTTCTCCGCGTTCGCGTCGAGGAGCTTGTCGCGCATCTCCTCGTTTTGCGATTCGAGAACCTCGAGCCGCTCCTGTAACGTCTCGATCTTCTCCTGTCTCGACGCCGACCCCTCTTCATACGGCATATCGACGTCGTCGACCGTGTCACTCATTGAGCGCTTTTAGGCGCGTCGCGGATAAGAGGCTTCGGGTGGGGGCGTTCGTCGCTCGCACCGCCTCGAGCCCGCCGCCGACCCGTCGCGCGGTGCTCGCCGCCGGATCCGTTTCTGTATGTCTCATGGTAATCAGACTGTATAGTAAATATTATCTGCTAGCATGACAGAGAGGTGGATACACATGAGCACGACAGAGGCGGTCGCCGCCGACGAGGACGTCACGGACCGCTGGGAACACGTTCGAGATCTCCCTCCGAGCGCGAAGCTCGTCGCGAAGGTACTCGACTACAACGACACCCTGACGCAAAGCGAACTCGCCGAGGAGACGCTGTTGCCCCCGCGTACCGTTCGATACGCGCTGTCGCGGCTGGAGGAGGAGGACGTCGTCGACGCCCGGTTTTCCTTCGCCGACGCCCGCAAACGGATCTACTCGCTGTCGGTCTGACTCGATCGCGTCTCTCCCGGACCCCGCACCGCCGGACGGACAGCCATTTCTACCGCCGGCACGGAGTTTCGACGAATGCCGACGATCGAGTGTGACCCGGCCATCGCGCGCGAGCGTCTCTCCGAGGCGGGCGTCCGGATCGAGCCGGGCAACACCGACCACGAGCGCTGGCGCGCCGAGCGGGACGGAGCGGTCGCCGTCGCCTACGACGAGAAGGTCGTCGTTCAGGGACGCGACCCCACGCGTCTGACCAATCTCCTCGCGGAGAGCGGGGGGCGAGCACACGTCTACTTCGACGGGGCGAGCCGCGGGAATCCGGGCCCCGCCTCCGTCGGTTGGTGTCTCGTTACCAGCGACGGCGTCGTCGCGGAGGGGAGCGAGCGGATCGGGACGACGACCAACAACAAAGCGGAGTACGCGGCGCTGATCCGCGCGCTGGAGGCGGCAGACGAGTACGGCTTCGACGAGATCGACGTCCGCGGCGACTCCGAGCTGATCGTCAAGCAGGTCCGCGGCGAGTGGAACGCCAACGATCCGGGACTCCGCGAGAAGCGCGTTCGCGTTCGGGAGCTGTTGGAACGGTTCGACCGCTGGTCGCTCGCACACGTTCCGCGGGAGATAAACGCGCGCGCCGACGAACTCGCGAACGAGGCACTCGATGAGCGACAATAACGACGCCGAGGAGCCGCCGGAGTGGGCGAAACGACGGGCACGAGAGCTCGCGAACGCGACGGTCGACGGAGACGAAACGACGGACGACGGGAATAACGGACCGGACGCGGACGAGGCGGACGCCGACCGAGTCCCGGACGTTCCCGTCGACGCGGTCGACGAGGCGGAGCGGCTCACTCGCCTCGCGCGCGAGGCGGCCGATCCCGACGAGACGGAGCACTACCGCGAGCGCCGCGATTCGCTCGCGGACGATTACGGGTACACGCCCAGGGTTCGAGACGAGGACGACACCCTCGTGTTGTACCCGGACGAGTGGGTCGAGGACGGGACGGTCCGGTTCGACCGGATCGAGGACACCGACCGTGCAGTCGAGGTGTCGCTGTCGGGGCCCGGGGACGCCGATCGCTACCGAGCGGTCGCCGCGTACAACGACGCGGTCGTCGACGAGGTCGCCGAGATCGCTCCCAAGGCGGACGTCGAGACGCACGCGGCGACCGCCCGGAGCTTCGCGGCGTTCATGAGCAACCACTACGTCCGGACGGTCGACGACGCGTCGCCCGACGTGCTCGCGGAGTTCCGCGAGGAGTACTTCCCCCGGAACGGGTGGCCGACCGACGAGCAGCGGGCGCTCCTCGATCGCTCGCTCGACCTCGTCGAGACCGCGGCAGCCGAGGTCGACGACCTCGACTCGTGAGGTGGGACCGTTCGCGAGCGGTGGGCGAGGGCACCGTGCCGATCAATCGACGTCTCCCACTCCGGTGCGGTCTCCGCCGATACTCCGATCGGGCCTCCCGCCCCGGTTGGGCCTCTCGCTCCGGTGACGCCTCTCGGCGTGAAGCGTGCGCGGCGGGAGCCGCGCCGTGTGCCAGAACCGTGTCGTTCGTCGAGCGATTCGATGACTGAGACGGGACCGCCTTACTCGTCGAGGAGCTCGCGGACCTCGTCTGCACGCTCCTCGTTGGTGACGAATCGGTTGAGTACCCACTCGACCTGCCCGAGGACGGTGTCGTGGCCCGACTCGGTGAGCTCGTACTGGTTCGTTCGCTTGTCGAGCTCGCTCTTCTCGACGAAACCCATCTCGACGAGGTCGTCGAGGTTCGGGTACAGACGACCGTGGTTCACCTCGGAGTCGTAGTACGCCTCGAGCTCGCGTTTGATCGCGAGGCCGTACATGGGCTCTTCCGAGAGGATGGTCAGGATGTTCTGCTGGAACGCCGTCAGGTCGCGCGCCGCGTTCGATACCTCCGCAACTGATTGTGCCTCTGACATAGTCGCCGAAAAGTTGCCCGGCCATATAACCTTTCTCAACGTTCTCGGTGTTTTGGGTCCCTCATCGAGCGGACATTGTCCGGACAGTCGCTCGGATCCGCGCGGTGTGTCGAACATCTAGTAGTACCACGTGACGGTCCACGATATCGATCTGACGGTGGGACCGACTCGAATCCGATCGATCGTCGACGGATATCCGACACGCCGTCGGAACCGAACCGGAGAGTCCGGCGGAGCGCCCGTCGCGACGCCGCGACCCGAAAGGATTTTCACCGCCTTCGCCGGATTCACGACCACATGACGAACCTCTGGGAGGACCTGGAAACGGGTCCGGACGCCCCCGACGAGATCTACGCGGTCGTCGAGTGTCTGAAGGGCGAACGCAACAAGTACGAGTACGACAAGGACATCCCCGCGGTCGTGTTGGATCGCGTCCTTCACTCGAACGTCCACTACCCGTACGACTACGGCTTCATCCCGCAGTCGTACTACGACGACGACGACCCGTTCGACGTGATGGTGCTCGTCGAGGACCAGACGTTCCCCGGCTGTGTCGTCGAGGCCCGCCCCGTCGCGCTGATGAAGATGGACGACGACGGCGAACAGGACGACAAGGTGATCGCGGTCCCATCCGAGGACCCACGATTCGACCACATCGAGGATCTCGAGGACGTCCCGAAGCAGATCCGCGACGAGATTGACGAGTTCTTCTCGACGTACAAGAACCTCGAGGAGGGCAAGGAGGTCGAAACCCTCGGGTGGGAGGACAAGGCAGCCGCGAAAGCGGCGATCGAACACGCACAGGACCTGTACGCCGAGCAGTTCGAGTAGTCGGCGACGATCGGTTTCGTGCCGATGGTTCGAGGTGCCGGACGCGTCGGTTCGAGGTGCCGGACGCGTCGGTTCGAGGTGCCGGACGCATCGCACGGGCGTGTGAGATGCGCCCGAGTGTGAGATGCGCCCGATGACGACGTATACGCGACGAGCATACGTCACCGTCCGCGCCATGCGTTATGCACATGGGTAATTTTTAGGAGAGGGACCCCGTACTATCGATCGACCATGTCAGCACGCACACCGTCCGTCGGCATCGAACACCTGACCGTCGTGCCGACGAACTTCGAGCCCGCCCGGTGCGAGGACGAGGACGAGGACCCCGACGCTGACCAGTCTTAACTCGGTTCGTTCCGTTCGACGACGTCCGACAGGTCGACGACGTCCGACAGGGGGACGGCGCTCGCGCGGAGCTCCGCGTATCGGTCGTCGACCCAGTCGAGAATCTCGGGCTCCGACGACTCGAACACGCAGCGAGGGCTGTTCCGCTCGTCGTGAGCGACCACACAGGCGACGTCGTCGTCTCGAAACAGGCCGTACTCTATCGGCTCCGGCGCGACGTACACGGCGGCGTCGTCGTCCGCCAGTGCACGATCGGTTTCGGGTCCGAAGTCGGCGACGGACGCCTCGACGACGTCGCCGTCGACGATCAACTCGATCCGCGCGCCGTCGTCGAGCGTCTCCGCGGCGGCCTCGTTGTATCGCTGGGTCACGATCGGCGAGACCGACCGGATCTCGTCGCTATCGCTGGCACGGAGGAGGTCGACCACGCGGTCGACGGCCGCCAGCGGGTCGCGGTCGTCGGCGACGGTGAGTGCTCCCGATTCCAGCCCCTCGACCGGGAACTCATCGTCGAGGCGTTCGACCTCGGCGATGAACGACCCGTACCGCTCCGCGCAGTCGACCGCCGTGAGCAGGTCCTCGTAGGCGTCGTGAACCCGCCGTCCGGACGACGTGACGTGGTACGCCCCGTCGCGTTTGATCACCCAGTTTCGGTCGCGGAACCCGGCGAGGATCCGCTGGACGGTCGTCCGAGTCGCGTCGACGGCGTCGGTCAGTGCCGCCGGTCGGCGAGGCTCCGTGCGCAGCGCACGGAGGATGGCGACGCGTGCCGGCGATCCGGCGAGGTACTGTGCGCCGGCGTGTCCGGCGTGTCCGCTGTCTCCACCGTGTCCGGCGTGTCCGGCGTGTCCGCTGCCTCCACCGTGTCCGGCGTCGTCCACCGGTCGCCGGCGCTCGCGCTCCTCGCGGGTCACGGTCGGTAGGTGAACGTCACGACCGTTCCGATGGTGTCGTCGCCCGCGATCGTCTCCGTCGTCACCGTGAGTCCGAAGACGTTCTCCTCGCCGACCGCCTCGTCGACGATCGCGCGAAGCGCCTCCGGATCCGCGCCCTCCTGGCGGATCGGTATCCGGACCTGCTGACGGTTGACGCTCACGTCGCCGAGGTCGTAGTCGGTGTGCTCGAACGCCTCACTGAGTGCGGCTTCGACGTCGCTCATGGCCTCTGTTCGGAGCCGCCCGTATAATAAACTGCAGGCCATGCTCGGGGATCGGGCGACTCAGTGACCCCACCGACGACCGGACTCGTCGTACCGGGCGTCGGTGATCCGATCGTGTTGCTCGCGGCTCATCGACAGCTCGGCGGCCCCGACGTTCTCCTCGAGCTGGCCGACGGTTCGCGCGCCGACGATCGGAACGCAGGTGAACCCCCGCTGGTCCATGAGCCAGCGCAACGCGACCTGTGCGGGCGTCGCGTCCAACTCGTCGGCGACCGTCCGGACCTCGTCGAGCACCTTCCAGCCGCGCTCGGAGAGATAGAACCGCTCGAACCGCTCGTCGAAGCTGGCTCGGGAGCCGTCGGGTGCTCGAACCGACTTCGGATCGTCGGGATCCGCACGGCTGTACTTCCCTGTCAGGAACCCGCCGGCGAGCGGCGAGTACGGACAGACCGCGAGCTCCTGGTCGGCGGCCACCGAGAGGTACTCCTCGACGTCCTCGTAGTAGCCGGCGTGAAACAGCGGCTGCGTCACCTCGAACCGCTCGTAGTCGTTGACGTCGGACTGCCAGAGCGCCTTCGTGAGCTGCCAGGCCGCCATCGTCGACGCCCCGAGGTAGTTCACCTTTCCGTCGTCGACGAGCCGGTCGAGGGTCGCCAGTGTCTCCTCGATCGGCGTCTCCTCGTCCCAGCGGTGGATGTAGTATATATCGAGGTAGTCGGTGCCGAGCCGGTCGAGCGTCCCGTCGATCTGGTTCCGGACGTGGGTCCGAGAGAGTCCCGACCCGTTGGGGTTGTCGTCGTCGAACCCGAAGTACACCTTCGAGGCGAGCACGTACTCGCTCCGGTCGCGCTCGGCGAGCCAGCTCCCGATGTACGACTCGCTCGTTCCGTTGGGGTCGCCGTACACGTTCGCGGTGTCGATGAAGTTGCCGCCGTGGTCGGCGAACGCGTCGAGCAGCTCGTGTGCCTGCCTCTCGTCGGTTTCGAGCACGCCGCCCGTTTGCCGGCCGAACCGCCACGTCCCGAAACAGAGCTCCGATACCCTCGTTCCCGTCGAGCCGAGCCGTCTGTCGTCCATACTCGTGTGGAGCCGGCGACTCCCTAAAAGTGTAGCTCCGGTCGGACACGCCGGACCGTCGGCGATCGGTCTCCTCCGGTCCACGGGCGTCGGATCCGTCCGCCCTTCAGAATGGCTCACAGGCGTCGGATCCGTCCGGCTCTTCGGAATGGCCCACACCCGCGCATGCGTGCGAAAAGACGGTGTCACGAAAGGTTTAGGCCGGCCAACGGCGTACCCAGCGCCAATGAGTCGGGGGCCGGAGCTTATCATCACCGAGAAGGACAACGCCGCGAGGCGGATCGCCGACATCCTCAGCGGCGAGTCCGCGACGTCGGAGCGGATGAACGACGTCAACGTGTACAAGTGGGGTGGGAAGCGCTGTATCGGGCTGTCGGGCCACGTCGTCGGCGTCGACTTCCCCGCGGAGTACAACGACTGGCGTGACGTCGAACCGGTCGAGCTCATCGACGCCCCCGTGACCAAGCAGCCGACACAGGAGGGGATCGTGGCCGCGCTCCGACGGCTCGCACGTAACGCATCCCGGATCGTCATCGCGACCGACTACGACCGCGAGGGCGAGCTCATCGGCAAGGAGGCGTACGAGCTCGTTCGCGAGGTGAACGAGGACGCCCCGATAGGGCGGGTCCGCTTCTCGTCGATCACCGAAAACGAGGTCCGCGAGGCGTTCGCGGAGCCCGACGAGCTCGACTTCGATCTGGCGGCCGCGGGCGAGGCTCGACAGGTGATCGATCTGACGTGGGGGGCGGCGCTCACGCGGTTCCTCTCCCTGTCGGCCCGGCAACTCGGCGAGGACTTCATCTCCGTCGGCCGGGTACAGGGGCCGACGCTGAAGCTGATCGTCGACCGCGAACGCGAGATACAGGCGTTCGATCCGGAGGACTACTGGGAGCTGTCCGGCGAGCTGTGTAAGGCGGGGGGCGACCCGTTCGAGGCGAGCTACTTCTACCTGAACGACGCGGGCAACGAGGCGGAACGCGTCTGGGACGGATCGGTCGCCGAGACGCTCACCGAGGCGCTCGGGGCCGCGGCGGGCGCGACCGTCGACGACGTCACCCGTCGGACGCAGACGGACGAGCCGCCCACCCCGTTCAACACGACCGCCTTCATCCGCGCGGCGGGGTCGCTCGGCTACTCCGCCCAGCGCGCCATGTCGCTCGCGGAGGACCTGTACACCGCCGGCTACGCCACGTACCCTCGGACGGACAACACGGTGTACCCCGACGACCTCGACCCCCGCGAACTGATCGAGGCGCTCGGGACGGCCGGGACGTTCTCCGAGGACGCCGCTGTGCTGCTCGAACGCGACGAGATCGAGCCCACGGAGGGTGACGAGGAGACGACCGACCACCCGCCGATCCATCCGACCGGCGAGCTCCCGTCCGCCTCGGACCTGTCCGACGACGAGTGGAAGGTGTACGAGCTGATCGTCCGCCACTTCTTTGCGACCTGTGCGGAGCCGGCGACGTGGGAGCGGCTCAAGGTCGTCGCGCTGGCGAACGGCGAGGCGACCGAGATCGCCGCGACGGCCGACCCGATCGCCGCGCTCCGGGATCCGGACGCGACCGAGGGAACGCCCGAACTGGCTGCCGACGGCGGGCTCCGTTTGAAAGCGAACGGGAAGCGGCTGCTGGAGGCGGGCTACCACGACGTGTACCCCTACCGCTCCAGCGACGAACGGATCGTCCCGGACGTCGAGGTCGGCGAGACGCTCGCGCTCGGCGATCGCCGCACCGACGCCAAGGAGACCCAGCCGCCGCGGCGGTACGGCCAGTCGCGGCTCATCGAGGAGATGGAGTCGCGCGGCGTTGGGACGAAGGCGACGCGCCACCGGACCTTAGAGAAGCTGTACGACCGCGGCTACATCGAGAGCGACCCGCCGCGCCCGACCCGGCTGGCGGAGGCGGTCGTCGAGGCCGCAGAGGAGTTCGCCGACCACGTCGTGAGCGAGGAGATGACCTCCCAGCTCGAACGCGACATGCAGGCCATCGCGGCCGGCGAGAAGGCGTACGACGAGGTCACTGCGGAGTCCCGCGAGCTGCTCGAACGCGTGTTCGAGGACCTCACGGAGTCCCGCGAGGAGATCGGCGATCACCTCCAGAAATCGCTGAAGGCGGACAAGACGCTCGGGCCGTGTCCGGAGTGCGGCTCGGATCTGCTCGTTCGAAAGTCGCGGTACGGCTCGTACTTCGTCGGCTGTGACGGCTACCCGGACTGTGAGTACACGCTCCCGCTGCCGTCGACCGGCAAGCCGCTGATCCTCGATGAGACCTGTGAGACGCACGACCTCCACCACGTGAAGATGCTCGCCGGCCGGAAGACGTTCGTCCACGGCTGTCCGGGCTGTAAGGCGGACGAGGCCGACGAGGCCGACGACGAAGTGATCGGGGCGTGTCCCGAGTGTGGGACGGGTGCGGCGTCACCGCACGGCGGAGACGGAGACGGAGGCGACGGCGGGGACGAGGAGACGACCGAAGCGGGCGGAGAGCTGGCTATCAAACAGCTCCGATCCGGCTCTCGGCTCGTCGGCTGTACCCGATATCCGGACTGTGACTACTCGCTCCCGCTCCCCCGTCGTGGCGAGATCGAGGTGACCGACGAGCGCTGTGCGGAACACGACCTCCCGCACCTGCTCGTCCACTCCGGCGACGAACCGTGGGAGCTCGGCTGTCCGATCTGCAACTATCGCGAGTACCAGGCCAGACAGGAGGGTTCGGAGCTGCAGGCGGTCGACGGGATCGGCGAGAAAACGGCCGAGAAGCTCCAGGGCGCGGGGATCGACGGCGTCGACGAGCTCAAATCGGCCGATCCTGACGAGCTCGCCGCCGACGTCGAGGGCATCGGCCCTGACACCGTCCGCGACTGGCAGGCGAACGCTGACTGAGCCGCCTGCACCGCCTGAGCCGCCTGCGCCGCCTGCACCGCCTGCGCCGCCTGCACCGCCTGCACCGCCTGCGCCGCCTGCGCCGCCTGCACCGCCTGTACCGCCTGCACCGCCTGACCGGTAGCTATTCCCGCTCAGATGAGATAGCTCCCGTATCCGAAAGGGACCAGATCACATGCCACACGAGAACGACGACGAGGGGCCGTCGAGTTCGAGCGTGGTGCAGTCGTTCGTCGACGCCGTTCCCGGCGCGACGCTCGTCTGTGATCCCGATTCGTTGGCCGTTCGTGCGGTCAACGAACGGGCGGCCTCGCTGTTCGGGCACGATCCCGACGCGCTCACCCTGATGGGTATCACCGATCTCGGTGCGACGCGGGAGGCGATCGACGGCGAGCCCGTCGATCGCAAACTCGAGTCGGGCACGGCCGCGGGAGGGAGTACCCGGTTCGAGTGGACGGTCGAGCCGGGACGAGGCGATCGTCGCCGCGTCGAGGTGCGCGCTCACACGGCGACGATGGCGGGCCGCGAACGGCTCGTCGTCGTCGTCTCCGACGTCACCGGGCGCGCTCGTGCCGAACACGAACTCCGGACGCAGCAGCGACTGACCGACGCGATCGCGGCGACCGTTCCGGGGGCGCTGTTCCACCTCGACGCCAACGGAACGCTCTCGCGGTGGAACGAGCGTCTCATCACCGATGCGGGCTACTCCGGGCCCGAGCTGTCCGGTCGGCCGCTGACGGAGCTGGTGACGGACCACGATCGAGCGACGGTGAGCGACGCGCTCGCCGAGGTGTACGGGTCCGGAACGGTCGCCGAGTGTGAGGCGCTGCTCGTCACGCGCTCCGGCGGTCAGATTCCCTTCCGGTTCACGTTCGGGCCGATCACGGACGGAGACGGCGACGTTATCGGGGCGATCGGGCTCGGAGAGGACCTCACCGAGTCGACGCTGCGGGCGGAGCGCCTCGCGGTGTTGACGCGCGTGCTCCGCCACAACTTCCGGAACGACCTCAACGTCATCACGGGGTTCACCGAGCAGGCGCTCGCGAGCGTCGACGATCCGGAGACGAGAACGCAGCTCGAACGCGTCGTGGATACTGCGGCCCGGCTCCTCCGTGTCGGCGAGACGTCACGGAAGGTCGAGCGACTGCTGGACGAGCGGCAGTCGTCCGTTCCGCTCCCGCTGTCAACGGCGGTTTCGGAGGCGATCGACTCGCTTCCGGACGACGCTCGCTCGACTGCGGAGATCGACGTCGCGGTTCCGGAGGGGGTCACCGTGTCGGTCGTCGAACGCTTCCCGGAAGCGATCACGGAGCTCGTCGACAACGCGATCCGATACAACGACGGGGAGCGGCCGTACGTCCGTATCAGCGCCGCCGCGCTCCCGAGCGATTCGTGGGCCTCCCTGGTCGTCGCCGACGACGGACCGGGGGTTCCGCCAGCGGAACGTGCCGTACTCACCGGCGATGAGAATCAACTCGACCACGCGAGCGGATTGGGTCTCTGGTACGTCAACTGGATCGTCTCCGCGAGCGGCGGGTCGTTCGACATCTCGGAGAGCAAACACGGCGGAAGCCGGATCGAACTCAACCTGAAGCTCCATGACCGGGACGGAAACCGGTGAGCGGTGCTCGCCACTCTGGCGACGGCCGATACGGGTACAGTCGACGGCGGTCGGTGTGATGAATCCGACGACGGTCGATACGGGTGAAGCTGAGGTCGGCGTCAGCAACGCCGCTCGGCCGTCTCCGGTTCCGCACCTTTTTATCTACCCCCGGAGGATTCCCTGTCAATGACCAACCCGTGGGACGACTGGGACCACGTGCTGAAAGTCGATCCCGACAAGGAGCTGTACGGTGACGACACGTTCGAGGACGTCTGCCGGACCGGAACCGACGCGATCGAGATCGGCGGCACGCTCGACATCACCGCCGAGAAGATGACTCGCGTCGTCGACGCGGCGGCGGCGTACGACGTGCCCCTCTATCAGGAGCCGTCGAACCCCGGCGTCGTCATCGACTCGCCCGCGCTCGAGGGGTACCTCATTCCGACCGTCTTCAACGCCGGCGGCCCCTTCTGGATCACGGGCGCACACAAAGAGTGGGTTCGGATCGACGACCTCGACTGGGACCGTACTCACACGGAGGCGTACATCGTGTTGAACCCGGACGCGTCGGTCGCCGAACTGACGAACGCGAACTGCGATCTCGGCGTCGACGACGTCGAGGCGTACGCGAAGGTCGCCGAACGGATGTTCGGTCAGGAGATCGTGTACATCGAGTACTCCGGTACGTTCGGTGACACGGAGACGGTCGCCGCCGCACACGACGCGCTCGACGACGCGACCCTCTTTTACGGCGGCGGGATCCGCGACTACGACGCCGCCCGCGAGATGGCCGAACACAGCGACGTGATCGTCGTCGGCGACCTCCTCCACGCGGAGGGCGTCGACGCCGTCCGCGAGACCGTCGAGGGCGCAAAGGACGCCTGACGCTCCCGCCCGTTCCCGGTCGCTCCCCGCTCTTATATACGATACCGAGCCAGACGCCGCGTGGTCTCGACTACCGCCGTCAAGCGCGCGCTCGCCGCGCTGGCAACGCGTACCGACACCGCGACCCGTCCGTACGTCGCCGTCATCGACGAGGCGGACGCCGCGCGCGACGACCTGCACCGCGCCGCGGGGTTCGTCGATGCGGTCGGACTCGACCGACTCGCTGCGGCGGTCGACGCCGCCGACCGCGACGGCGACGAGGCCGCCGCCGAACGCGGCCGCGACGCACTCGCCGAGTACCGACGGTTCCGGGAGGCGGCGGCCGGAACGGGGGCGGTCTCCTCGCCTCCGTCCCGTCGGCTCTCCCCGCCGGGCGACCACTTTCGCTGCGCCCCCGGAACCCCTAAACCCGACACCCGCCAACGGTCGGGCAGATGACGCGGGTGATACACACCGGCGACACACACGTTGGGTACCAGCAGTACCACTCGCCGGTCCGACGCCAGGACTTCCTCGACGCGTTCGACGCCGTGGTCGACGACGCGCTTTCCGACGACGTCGACGCGGTGGTGCACGCGGGCGACCTCTTTCACGACCGTCGACCCGAGCTGTCTGACCTGATGGGAACGATATCGATTCTCAGACGGCTCGATGACGCCGACATACCCTTCCTCGCCGTCGTCGGCAACCACGAGTCGACTCGCGGCGGCCAGTGGCTCGACCTGTTCGAGCGGTTGGGGCTCGCGACTCGACTCGACGACGCGCCGACGGTCGTCGGCGACACGGCCTTCTACGGCCTCGATCACGTTCCCGTCTCCCGGCGCGACGACCTCGACTACGAGTTCGAGGCGCACGACGCCGACTACGCCGCCCTCGTCGCGCACGGCCTGTTCGAGCCGTTCGCACACGCGGACTGGGACACCGAGACGGTGCTGGCCGAGAGCACGGTCGCGTTCGATGCCGTCTTGCTCGGCGACAACCACACGCCGGACCGCGCGGAGGTCGACGACACGTGGGTGACGTACCCCGGTTCCACGGAGCGTGCGAGCGCGACCGAACGGGAGGGTCGCGGCTACAACATCGTCACGTTCGACGAGACGGCCGCGGGCGGCGACGACCGCGTGACGATCCGTAGACGCGCCCTCGACACTCGCGAGTTCGTCTTCGTCAGCGTCGACCTCCGAGCGGGGGAAGGGGAGCCCCGCGTCCGCGAGCAGGTCCGCCAACACGACCTCGACGACGCCGTCGTCCTCGTGGAGATCACGGGCGACGGCGACTCGGTCACTCCGGCCGCGATCGAGGAGTTCGCCGCCGATGCGGGCGCGCTTATCGCCCGCGTTACCGACCGTCGAGAGGTCGACACGGAGACCGAGATCGACGTGAGCTTCGCGGACCCCGAGGACGCCGTCCGCGAGCGGATCGGGGAACTGCGCCTCTCCGAGGCCGCACTCGACGTCGACGAGGCGGTGAGAGCCGAGACGATCGCGGACAGCAACGTTCGAGAGACGGTGAAAACACGGGTCGAGGACCGGCTCGACGACCTCGACGGGTTCGAGAGCGGACCTGCTGACGACGACGCGAAAACGGCCGACGACGATGCGGAGACCGACGATGATACGGAGGCGGCCGACGATAATGCGGAGGTGGCCGACGACGCGAAAACGACCGACGATGATGCGGCGACCGACGACGATGCGGAGGCGGACGACGACGATGCGGAGGCGGACGACGACGCGAAAACGGCCGACGCCGGGACGAACGAGGAGGCTTCGGAAGGCGATGCCGAGGCGGACGACGGCCAGGTGTCGATGGAGGACTACCTATGAAGTTCGACCGGATCCGGCTCTCGAACTTCAAGCCGTACGGCGACGCCGACCTGCGCCTGACGGAGGGCGTTACCGTCATTCACGGGCTCAACGGGAGCGGGAAATCCTCGCTTCTGGAGGCGTGCTTCTTCGCGCTGTACGGTTCGAAGGCGCTCGACGGGACGCTCGACGACGTGATCACCAACGGCGAGGAGGAGACGGAGGTCGATCTGTGGTTCACTCACGACGGCGTCTCCTATCGTATCGAGCGCCGGCTCACGGAGTACGACGGGCGGGTCGATCACCAGTGTACCCTGGAGGCGACGTCGGGAAGCGATGTGACGCGCGACGGGGCGACGGCCGTTCGGACGTTCGTCACCGAACTGCTCCGGATGGACGCCGAGGCGTTCGTCAACTGCGCGTACGTCCGGCAGGGCGAGGTGAACAAGCTCATCAACGCCACGCCGAGCCAGCGGCAGGCCACGATCGACGAGCTCCTCCAACTCGGTACGCTCGAGGAGTACCGCGAGCGGGCCGGCGACGCCCGCCTCGGCGTCGAGGACGTGCTGAACGCGAAACGCGCCGTCCTTGCGGAGACCGAAGAGCGAGTGGACGAGCTGGCGGACAGGGATCTCCACGATCGGCTCAACGCGCTCGAAACGGAGCTCTCGGCGGTCCGCGAGGAGAGAGACAACTACGAGACGCAACGCGACCGGGCCAGAACCACCCGTGACGACGCCGCGGAGGCCTTAGAGACGTACGAGCGAAAGCGTGACGAACTCGAGTCGGTCGCGGACGACATCGACGAGATCGAAGCCGCGATCAGGGAGGCGGAGCGCGAGCGCGAGACGCTTCGCGACGGGATCGGCGAGGCACGCGCCCGGATCGAGGAGTTACGATCCGGGATCGACGAGCGGCTCGCCGCAGCCGGGCTCGACGCGGCGAGCACCGACGCGATCGAGGCGCGTCGCGAGGCGCTCGACGAGCGCGAATCCGAACTGGAGGCGGAGCTGAGCGAGACGCGCGTGAGCGCCGAGGGCTACCGGAACCAGGCGACCAACCTCGCGGAGAAGGCGGACGACCTGACCGAGCGTGCGGACGCCCTGGTGGAGCAGGCGGACGACCTCGACGAGGCGGCCGACGCGGCCGACGACGAGGCGGACGAGCGGGAGGCCTCCCTCGACGAGCTTCGCGAGGAGGCGGCGGCGCTTCGCCGGCGATTCGCGGACACGGATACCGAACGCGGCGATGCCGCGGATCGTCTCGAGGAGCTCCGAGAGACCCGTGGCGAGGTTCGCGAACGAATCGCCGAACTCGAGGCGGAGCTGGGTAACGCTCGCGAACGCGTCGCCGAGGCTGAGGAGCTGCTCGAGGCGGGCAACTGTCCCGAGTGCGGCCAGCCGGTCGCGGATTCGCCCCACACCCACCGGATCGACGACGACCGCGAGCGCGTCGCGGAGCTGGAGGGCGCGCTCGCTGACGATCGCGACCGCGAGTCCGCGCTCGACGACCGTATCGAGGCGCTTGAGCCGCTGGTCGACGCCGAGGAGCGGCTCACCGAGATCGACGGTGCCGGCGAGATGGTATCGGAGCGCGTCGCCGACAAGCGTCAGGAGGCGGAGACGAAACGCGAGGAGGCGGAGACGAAGCGCGACGCGGCCGCCGAGACACGCAGCGAGGCCGCGGAGCTTCGGGAGGTCGCCGACCGAAAACGCGAGGAGGCCGCGGAGGCGACCGATCGGGTCGAGGAACTGGCGTCGGAGCGCGACGAGCTCGCCCGCGAGCGTGACCGGCTCGATGCGATCGAGTCGCGGCTCGACGCGATCGACGAGGCGGACGACCGGATCGAGCGGCTCCGCGAGAAGCGGGAGAGCCTCGCGGACGTGAACGCGGAGCGACGGGAGCGGCTCGGCGAGAAGCGCGATCGGCGCGACGAGCTCCGAGCGGCCGTCGACGACGAGGCGATCGAGGACGCGGAAGCGCGAAAACGGAAGGCCGAGGAGTACTTACAACAGGTCGCGGACGAGCTCGACCGACTCGACGAGAAGCGATCCGAGCTCCAGACGGCGATCGGCGGCGTGAACGGCGAGATCGAACAGCTCGAACGGCTTCGCGAGCAGCGGGACGAACTCGCTGCGACGGTCGAGGCGCTCGAGGGCCTCCACGAGGAGACGACCGAACTGGAGTCGATGTACGGCGACCTCCGCGCGGAGCTCCGTCAGCGCAACGTCACCGAGCTGGAACGCATGTTGAACGAGACGTTCGAGCTGGTGTACGGCAACGACGCGTACTCGCACATCGAACTCGACGGCGAGTACGAGCTCACCGTCTACCAGAAGGACGGCGAGTCGCTCGATCCGGAACAGCTCTCCGGCGGGGAGCGGGCGCTGTTCAACCTCTCCTTGCGGTGCGGGATCTATCGACTACTGTCGGAAGGGATCGAGGGGGCCGCACCGACGCCGCCGCTCATCCTCGACGAGCCGACGGTGTTTCTCGACGCCGGGCACGTCTCACGGCTCATTACTCTCGTCGAGGAGATGCGTGGGTTCGGGGTTCGACAGATCGTCATCGTCAGCCACGACGACGAGCTCGTGGGCGCGGCGGACGAGCTCGTGACCGTCGAGAAGGACCCGCGATCGAACCGATCGACGGTCCGTCGTGAGGACGCCGCCGGGATCGACGTCGCGGAAGTCGCCGACGACTGACGTGTCCGGGCCGTCGTCCGTTCACCACGTCTCGACGTAGCCGTCGCGAACGTCCTCGGCACATCCCTCACAGTCGGGATGTTCCGGCTCGAAACACGACGGTCGCCCCTCGGCGTCGACCGCGACGGCTCGCCGCTCGGCGTACCGTCGACACACGATCCGCGCGTGGCCGTCGTCGTCGCTCGGGAGCTCGTACAGGTCGGTCCCCGAGTTCTCGCCGTCCGGATCCGATTTCCCCTCCGTATACGCGCGCTTGGCCTCCTCGAACCGTCGGCCCGCCTTGCGGAGCCGCTGACGGATGACGCGTTCGAGCCGGTCGTCCATGTCTCCGATCCGCCCGCCGCACACATAGGTCCGTTGGCCGGGTCGGTCGTCGTCGGTCACCGTGTGAAACTTCCACTCGAAACGGAGCCCGCGCATGGCTGACGAGCGTCAGACGCTCGGTGGCGGTGTCGTTCCGAAGTACGGCCCGAACACACCGGTAGCGGGCGGATCGGGCGGGTCTCGCCTCCACTTTCACCCCGGTCACGGACGTTTTAATACGGTGAGGAACCAATCGGCGTACGCCTCCCATTGAAACACGACCGGAGGCAGAGACACCCATGAGCGAACTGCGACAGGAAGCGGAAGCGATAGCGGAACAGTTCTCGGATCACCTGAGCGTCGACGCCGACGAGGTCGAGGAGCGGCTGGAGAACCTCGTCAACGAGTACCGCGTCCCGCTCGACGAGGCGCGCCGGAGCGTCACTAACAGCTACCTCGACGACGCCGGGATGGAGCGCGACGAGCTCGGCCGCGGCGGAACCGAACGCGTGCAGGTGAACGACATCGATCAGGACGAACAGTGGGTCGACCTGCGCGTGAAGCTTGTCGACCTGTGGGAGCCCCGAAGCGACTCCATCTCGCAGGTCGGCCTGCTCGGAGACGAGTCCGGCACGATCAAGTTCGTCGCCTTCGAGACGTCCGACCTTCCCGAGCTGACGGAGGGCGCGGCATACGAGCTCTCGAACGTCGTCACCGACGAGTACGAGGGGAGCTACTCCGTGAAGCTCAACCGGACGACACAGATCACGGAGATCGACGACGAGATCGAGGTCGGCGATAACGCCGAGACCGTCGAGGGAGCCCTCGTCGACATCCAGTCCGGATCCGGACTGATCAAGCGCTGTCCCGAGGAGGACTGTACGCGCGTCCTCCAGAACGGACGGTGCTCCGAACACGGCCAGGTCGACGGCGAGTTCGACCTCCGGATCAAGGGCGTCCTCGACGACGGCGAGACCGTCACCGAGATCATCTTCGATCGCGAGGCGACCGAGGAGCTCACCGGAATGGAACTGGCGGAGGCCAAGGACATGGCGATGGACGCGCTCGACACCACCGTCGTCGCCGAGGAGATGGCCGAGGACGTCCTCGGGCGTTACTACCGCGTGACTGGGCCGACGTTCCGTCGGTACGTCCTCGTCGACGAGGTGGACGAACCCGGACCGGTGGACGTCGAGGGCGCGCTGATCAAAGCGAGGTCGATCTGAAATGAGCAATTCAACCCCCACCAGAGAGGTCGCCCGGCGCGTCTTCGCGAGCGAGTTCAACGACGCCGGCTACACGTTCAAGGAGTCGGACGACGAGCGCGCGCCCGTCTACCTCCTCTTACCGACGGGCGAGTCCGCGAACCGCGTGTTCTTCGTCGGCACGCTCACTGAGAAGGAGGACGTCGGCGAGGACAGCGAGTACTGGCGCGGCCGCATCGTCGATCCGACGGGGACGTTCTTCGTGTACGCCGGCCAGTACCAGCCGGAGGCCGCCTCGAAGATCCGGGATCTGGAACCGCCCGCGTACGTCGCAGTCGTTGGCAAGCCCCGGACGTATGAGACCGACGACGGCACGATCCGCGTGTCGGTCCGTCCCGAATCGATCACGGAGGTCGACGCGTCGGTCCGCGACCGCTGGGTCGTCGAGACCGCGGAACGGACGCTCGAACGCGTCGCCGCCTTCGACGAGGACGGGAACGAGTACGCGCGGATGGCCCGCGAGCAATACGAGCTCGACACCGAGACGTATAAGCACGCGGCGCTGTCCGCGCTCGAGGACTTGGACGACACCGACGAGCTCGCGGACGGCGGAGCCGCCGTTGACGACGGTGCGGGCGACGACCCGTCCGCGGACGGCAGCGTCGACACGCCGCAACCGTAGTCGTCGCCGTCGATCGATCCCCGATCGACCATCTCTGATCGATCGCCCCTGATCGATCGCCCCTGATCGTTCGTCCGGTTGGGTCCGGCCGTTTCCACATGCCCAACCGGTCATCCGGCGGGATCGTGAGTGCGTCTGACAAACGCTTAAGTAGTCAGCGCGACGAACGGTTCCACAATGGGCAACAAGAACAAAACGATCTCGTTTCGCGTCAACGAGGACGCGTTCGAGACGCTTCGAGAGATCGCCGAGGAGCGGGACATCTCGCTGTCGGCCGTCTTCCGGGACTACGTGGAGACGCTCGTTGCCCACGACGGACAGGTCCGCGTCGTCCCCGAGGCGGAGCTCGAGAGCATGGGTGAGGAGTCGTTCCCCCCGAAGATCGAAGTCCCCAAGAGCTTCGTCCGCGAGCACGAGCGACTCGAACTGGAGGCGGACCACCTCCGCGAACAGCTCGAAGAGCACAAACGCTACGTGAACTACCTCAGACGGCAGCTCGAAGACGGCGACGAGGACGTTATCCAACTCGAGGACCTCGACGGCGAACGCGACGAACCCTCCTTCCGGCTCGGGTGATCGACCGAGCCGCTCGTCTCCGCGCCCGACGAGTGGCAACGCCGACGTCTCGATCCCATGCTGTGATGTTGACCCGACCCCATGCTGTGATGTTGACCCGATCCCGTGATTCGAGTTCGCTTTCGGATCCGACGCCTATTCTTCCTCTTTGTCCATTACTATTAGATGATACCCCGATGTCTCCGGAAATATTGCCGTCTATCGCGCCGAGGGTGATGATACGTTTCATTCTCCCCGTCGGTAGTTGACAGATTAGGTGTGGGTGGCATGATTTCTGCCTATCCTAACTGTTTTACGAAAGCACTATTATGCGGGCGTCGGACTGTCCGTACATGAACAGGAGGGTTCGACCGTGAGCGTGTTCGAGAGGGCCTACGACGATCCGGTTCGCGTGCTCGACGAGGACGGCGAGGTCGTCGGCGACGTCCCAGATCTCACCGACGAGGAGCTCGTCGAGATGTACCGGTACATGAAGCTCGTCCGTCATTTCGACGGTCGGGCGGTGAGCCTCCAGCGGCAGGGTCGGATGGGAACGTACCCGCCGCTGTCCGGTCAGGAGGGCGCACAGATCGGGTCCGCGTTCGCGCTCGCGGACGACGACTGGATGGTTCCCTCCTACCGCGAACACGGTGCCGCGCTCGTCCGTGGCGTCCCGCTCACCCAGACGCTCCTCTACTGGATGGGTCACGAGGCCGGTAACAGGGCTCCCGACGACGCCAACGTCTTCCCGATCGCGGTGCCAATCGCCTCGCAGGTCCCGCACGCGACCGGCGCGGCGTGGGCGTCGAAGCTCGGGGGCGACGGCGACGTCGTGCTCTGTTACTTCGGCGACGGTGCGACCAGCGAGGGCGACTTCCACGAAGGCGTCAACTTCGCGGGCGTCTTCGACACGCCGAACGTGTTCTTCTGTAACAACAACCAGTGGGCGATATCCGTCCCGCGGGAGCGGCAGACCCGGAGTGAAACGCTCGCACAGAAGGCGGTGGCGTACGGCATCGACGGCGTGCAGGTCGACGGGATGGACCCCCTCGCGGTGTACGCGGTCACGACTGCGGCCGTCGAGAAGGCCCGGAACCCGGAGGCCGAACGCCCCCGTCCGACGCTGATCGAGGCGGTACAGTACCGGTTCGGCGCACACACGACCGCGGACGATCCGACGGTGTACCGCGACGCCGACGAGGTCGAGAAGTGGAAGCGCAAGGACCCGATCCCGCGGCTGGAGGCGTACCTCCGAACCGAGGCGATCCTCGACGACGACCGCGTCGCGGAGATCGAGGACGACGTCGAACGGCAGGTCGCGGAGGCGATCGACGCCGCGGAGTCGATGGCGCGTCCCGACCCGAGCGAGCTGTTCGAGCACGTGTACGCGGAGACGCCGCCCGAACTGGCGGCACAGTACGAGCGCCTCGTGGCGCTCCGTGACCGACACGGCAATGTGGCGTTCCTGGAGGAGTAAATGACCGAGACACAGAACCTCACTGTCGTACAGGCGGTACGGGACGGATTGGCGACCGAGATGCGGGCGGACGACGACGTGATCGTGCTCGGTCAGGACGTCGGGAAGAACGGCGGCGTCTTCCGCGCGACGGAGGGACTCCACGCGGAGTTCGGCGACGACCGCGTCGTCGACACGCCGCTCGCGGAGTCCGGCATCCTCGGATGTGCGGTCGGAATGGCCGCGATGGGGATGCGGCCCGTCCCCGAGATCCAGTTCTCCGGGTTCATGTATCCCGGCTTCGACCAGATCGTCTCTCACATGGCGCGGTTCCGGACGCGAACCCGGAGCCGGTTCACGCTGCCGATGACGCTCCGGGCTCCGTACGGCGGCGGGATCCGCGCACCCGAACACCACTCCGAGTCGAAGGAGGCGTTCTACGCCCACGAGGCCGGGCTGAAGGTCGTGATGCCGTCGACGCCGGCCGACACGAAGGGCCTCCTCATATCGGCGATCCGCGATCCGGATCCGGTCGTGTTCCTCGAACCGAAACTGATCTACCGAGCGTTCCGCGAGGCGGTGCCCGAGGAGGCGTACACCGTTCCCATCGGCGAGGCGGTCACCCGGCGGGAGGGCGATGACGTCGCCGTGTTCACCTACGGTGCGATGACCCGGCCGACGCTGGAGGCGGCCGAGCGCCTCGCCGAGGACGGGATCGAGTGTGAGGTCGTCGACCTCCGCACGGTCTCTCCGCTCGATCGGGAGGCGATCGTCGAGGCGTTCGAGCGGACCGGTCGCGCCGCAGTCGTTCACGAGGCCCCAAAGACCGGCGGTCTCGCGGGCGAGATCACCGCGATCATCCAGGAGGAAGCGCTGCTGTATCAGGAAGCACCGATCGCCCGGATCACCGGGTTCGACGTTCCGTATCCGCTGTACGCGCTGGAGGACTACTACCTCCCGAGCGCGACCCGGATCGAGGACGGTATCAGGGAGGCGGCCGAGTACGAACCATGACTGTCAAGGAGTTTAAACTACCCGACGTGGGTGAGGGCGTCGCGGAGGGCGAACTGGTCACGTGGCTGGTCGCTCCCGGCGACCGCGTCGAGGAGGACCAACCCGTCGCCGAGGTCGAGACGGACAAGGCGCTCGTCGAGGTCCCCTCGAGATACGACGGCGTCGTGGAGGAGCTGTTCGCCGAGGAGGGAGAGATCGTTCCCGTCGGCACCGTCATCATCTCGTTCCGCGTCGACGAGGGGGAGGACGCGCCGGCGACCGCGGACGGGAGCGACGAGGATTCGGGTCCGGCCGACGCCGAGCCGGACGCGACGGACGACGGCAGCGAACCGTCCGACGCCGAGCCGGCCGACGCCGAGCCGGCCGGGACCGACGCTTCCGAGCCCGAACCGACGACGGGACGGACGTTCGCGCCCCCGTCGACCCGCCGGCTCGCTCGCGAACTCGGCGTCGACATCGATGCGGTCTCCGGGGCCGGTTCGGGTGGTCGTGTCAGCGAGGCCGACGTGCGAGCCGCCGCCGAGCGAGGCGGAGACGAGTCCGACCTCTCCTCGAGTGACGGATCACCGGGTCCGAAGCCGGTCGACGTCGGCTCCGGCGACCGGACGTCCGCGGTCAGCACGCGCGACGAGGCGGTCGCCGAGACGGCGACGACCGCGGAGGCGGCCGGCCGTGAGACGACGCTGGCGACGCCCGCGACCCGGACGCTCGCACGCGATCTGGACGTCGACATCGACGACGTCCCGACGGACGAGTCCCGCGAGGGCGAGGCGTTCGTGACCGAAGCGCACGTCCGGGAGTACGCCGAAGCTGGCGCGGACGCGGCTCCGGACGCGACCACCGCACCCGACGCGGACGCGACCACCGCACCCGACGCGGACGCTGGCGTCGACGCCGAGTCCGCCGATCCCTCGGATGCGAGCCCGGAGACCATCCCGTACCGCGGCGTTCGACGAACCATCGGGAAGCAGATGGAGCGGTCGAAGTACACCGCGCCGCACGTCACACACCACGACACCGCGGAGGTCGACGAACTGGTGGCGGCTCGCGAGGAGCTGAAGCCGAAAGCGGAGGCTGCGGGCGTGAAGCTCACGTATATGCCGTTCGTGATGAAGGCGATCGTTGCGGGCTTAAAGGAGTATCCGGTGCTCAACAGCGAGCTTCGGGAGGACGACGAGGAGATCCGCTTGAAAACGGAGTACAACATCGGGATCGCGGTCGCGACCGACGCCGGACTGATGGTGCCGGTCGTCGACGACGTCGACGAGAAGGGGGTGTTCGAGCTGGCGGCGGCGGTGAACGACCTGGCGAGCCGTGCCCGCGACCGAACGCTGAAGCCCGACGAGATGAAGGGCGGCACGTTCACGATCACGAACTTCGGCGCGATCGGCGGCGAGTACGCGACGCCGATCATCAACTACCCCGAGACGGCGATCCTCGGGCTCGGAGCCATCGAGGAGCGACCGGTCGTCCGGACGGAGTCGGACGTCGGTGGCTTCCTCGACGACGGCGAGGGGACGACCGTCGTTCCCGCACCCACGCTCCCGCTGTCGCTGTCGATCGACCATCGGGTCGTCGACGGCGCGGTCGCCGCCGCGTTCGCGAACACCGTGATGGATCATCTTGAAACCCCACTGCTGTTATTAAACGAGTAAGCATGGTCGTTGGAGACGTAACAACTGGAACGGAGGTACTGGTGATCGGTGCGGGACCGGGTGGCTACGTCGCCGCGATCCGCGCCGCACAGAAGGGCGTGGACACGACCTTAGTCGAGAAGGACGCGTACGGTGGGGCCTGCCTGAATCGCGGCTGTATCCCCTCGAAGGCGCTGATCACGGCGTCGGGGATCGCCCACGAGGCGGGAAACGCGGAGTTCATGGGCGTCCACGCGGATCCCGCGGTCGACTTCGCGAAGATGATCGACTGGAAGGACGGCGTCGTCGACCGGCTCACGGGTGGCGTCGAGAAGCTCTGTAAGGCAAACGGCGTCAACCTGGTCGAGGGCGAGGCGTCGTTCGTCGACGACCACACCGTCCGCGTCGCCCACGGCGGCGACGGACAGGGGTCGGAGTCGATCGAGTTCGAGCACGCGATCATCGCGACCGGCTCGCGACCGATCGAGATCCCCGGATTCGAGTTCTCGGCGGACCACGTCTGGACCGCCGAGGCCGCGCTCGCGGCCGACACGGTCCCGGACCGGCTCGTCGTCGTCGGCGGAGGGTACATCGGGATGGAGATGGCGACGGTGTACGCCAAACTCGGTGCGGACGTGACGGTCGTCGAGATGCTGGACGACATCCTCGATCCGTACGAGGACGACGTGAAGCGGGTGGTCAGAAAGCGCGCCGAGGAACTCGGCGTGGCGTTCCACTTCGGCGAGGGGGCGACCGGCTGGTCGACCGGCCCAGACGGCGGCTATCTCGTCGAGACGGAAACGGAGGACGGCGAGGAGTCGTCGTATCCGGCGGACAAGGTGCTCGTCGCGGTCGGTCGAGCGCCCGTCACCGACGCGCTCGACCTCGATGCCGCCGGGATCGAGACGACGGAGCGCGGCTTCATCGAGACGGACGACCGAACCCGGAGCGCGGTCGAGCACGTCCACGCCGTCGGCGACGTCGCGGGCGAGCCGATGCTGGCCCACGCGGCGTCCCACGAGGGGATCGTCGCCGCGGAGGTGGTCGCCGGCGAGCCCGCCGCGCTCGACCATCAGGCGATCCCCGCCGCCGTCTTCACCGATCCGGAGGTCGCGACCGTCGGACTGACGGAGGCCGACGCCGAGGCGGAGGGGTTCGACGTCGCGGTCGGGGAGATGCCGTTTAACGCCTCGGGGCGTGCGCTGACGACGGGTCACACCGAGGGGTTCGTCCGGATCGTCGCCGACGCGGACGAGGGGTTCGTGCTCGGCGGACAGATCGTCGGCCCGGAGGCGTCTGAGCTGATCGCGGAGGTGACGTTGGCGATCGAGATGGGTGCCACCCTGGCGGACGTCGCGTCGACCGTTCACACCCACCCGACGCTCGCGGAGGCGGTGATGGAGGCGGTCGAGAACGCGCGAGGACAGGCGATCCACACGCTGAACCGCTGAGGCGGTCGGCCCCTTTTCCCGCCCGTCGGCGTCCCTGATGCTTATAAACACGGGACCGAACCGTATCGGTATGGACGTTAAAGAGAGCGACCTTCCCGGCGTGGGGAAGAAGTACGAGATCGAGATCGGCGGCGGCCGATGGCTCGTGATAATCACCCACAACACGGGAATGCGGGAGCTCCACGTCAAGGAAAGCGAGGACGCGGACTCGGAGAAGTTGCTCGAACTCCCGGACCGACTCGCACGGATGGTCGGGACGATCCTCGAGGGCGCGTACTTCCAGCCGGTGGAGTCCGACCACGTCGAGACGCTGCTCACGGAGGGGACGTTACTGGAGTGGTACGCGATCGAGGAGGACTCGCCGATCGTCGGCGAGACGCTGGAGAGCGCCGATATCGGGAAGCGGACCGGCATCACGGTCGTCGCGATCCAGCGCGACGACGACGTCATCTCCGCGCCGGGGGCCGACGAGACGTTCGAGGCGGGCGACACGTTCGTCATCGTCGGCGACAGGGAGAGCTGTCACGCGTTCGAGGACGTACTAACGGGTGAGGAGTGAGATGGGTCGGGGCGAACGGAGCGGCGCGACGGTGGTGATGATCGGTGGCTGACCTGCTCGAGATCGGGGTCATGTTCGCGGCGCTGGCGCTGATGGGCGTCGCAGCGAACCGGCTCAACAAGTCGGTGATCCCCTTTTATATCGTGATCGGGATGCTGCTGTCGCCGGCGGTGGCCGGAGAGCTCCTGTCGACGGAGCTGCTCGTCGTCGAGCCGACGGAGTTCATCGTGATCGGCGCGGAGCTCGGGATCGTCTTCCTCCTGTTTTTTCTCGGGCTGGAGTTCAACCTCGACCGCCTGTTGGAGAGCAAAGAGCGGATCGGGAAGGCGGGGACGATCGACCTCGTCATCAACTTCGGAGCCGGCCTGATACTCGGGTGGTTCCTGTTCGGCGAGCCGCTCGCGGCGTTTCTGGCCGCCGGGATCGTGTACATCTCCTCGTCGGCGATCATCACGAAGTCGCTGATCGACCTCGGCTGGATCGCCAACGACGAGGCGGGGCCGATGCTCGGCACGCTGGTGTACGAGGACCTGTTCATCGCCGTCTATCTCGCGGTCGCGGCGGCGCTGGTGGCTGGTGGCGACGACGTCGTCGACGCGGCCGTCTCCGTGGGGACGGGGATGGGTTTCATCCTCGTGTTGCTCCTCGCCGTCTACTTCGGCACGGCGTGGTTCGAGCGCACGCTGGCGGTGAACTCGAACGAGTTCACCGTGTTGCGAGTGATCGGGATCACGGTGCTCATCGCCGGTGGCGCACTGGCGCTCGGTGTGAGCGAGGCGGTGGCCGCCTTCTTCGTCGGGATGGCCTTCTCCTCGACCAGTCACGTCCACGAGCTGGAGGAGCTGCTCGAACCCGTCCGCGACACGTTCGCGGCGGTGTTCTTCTTCTGGATCGGACTGGAGACCGACCCGGCCCTGTTCGCGAGCGTGGCGGTGGTGCTCGCGATCGCCATCGCCGTCGTCGTCACCACCCCGACCAAGCTCGTCTCGGGCTACCTCGGCGGTCGCGTGTACGACCTCGACGCTCGACGCTCCACGCGGGTCGGTCTCGGCATGGTGACGCGCGGGGAGTTCTCGCTGATCATCGCGACGATCGCACTGAGCGGCGCGGGCGCGGGGATATCCGTCGCGACCGCAAACGAGATCAACGCGTTCGCCGTGGGATACGTCCTCTTCATGAGCATCCTCGGAACGATCCTCATGCAGTACTCCGAGCCGTTCGAGGAGTTCGTGACCGCGCGCGTCGAGGACTGACCGCTTCGCCCGTCGGCCGCCGTTCGGCTTCGTCGTCCGCTCCCGTCAGCGCTCCGATTCCTCCGTCGCCGGTCGCGGTTCCCGAAGCGCGACCTCCTCGCCCGGCTCGCTCGGGAACGCTTCCTCGCCGTCGAGGGACTCTCCCGAACGGGCCGTCTCCCATTCGTCGTCGTCGACGAGCGCGTCGTCGAACCGACCCCTGAGCGCCGCCTCGTCGACGTCGGTGCCGATGACGACGAACTCCGTCACGCGGTCGCCGTGCTCGTCGTCCCAGTCCAGTTCGGGCCTGTTCGCACGGAGCATGTCGCGTTCGACCTCGGGAAGCGTGGCGATCCACGGGCTCGGTGCCGTCACGCGAACCGACGGCCCGGCCTGACTCGCCTGCTGTCGGAGGTCGCTGCCGGCGATCCACAGCGTCCCCTTCGCGCGGACGACGCCGACGGGGAGGTCACGGAGCACCGCGGCGATCCGTCCGGGATGGAACGGTCGTCGACGGCGGTACGTGAAGGACGTGACGCCGTACACCTCGTCGGGGTGGCGGTGGCCGTGGTGGTCGCCGCCGTGGTCGTCGTGGTCGCCGTCGTGGTCGTGATCGTCGTGGTCGTCCCCGTGGTCGTGGTCGTCGTGGTCGCCGCCGTGGTCGTCCCCGTGATCGCCTCCGTCCCCGTGATCGTCGTGGCCGCCGCCGCTCTCGGCTAATGCGCGCTTCCAGCCGGGGAGGTCGCCGACCTCGTGCTCGTCGAACAGGCCGATATCGAGGAGTCGTTCGGGGTCGACCTCTGAAAAGGCGGTCCGGATCGTCTCGGCGTCGGGCTGGAGCGCGCCCACGAGCGCTTCCGCCTCCGCCAGTTCCGCGTCGGTGCACAGATCGGTCTTGTTCAGGAGCACGACGTTCGACACCTCGACCTGGTCGACGAGGAGATCCGAGAGGGGTCGACCGTCCTCGTCGGTCCCTCGCCGCTCGGGAACGTCCTCACCTGCGAACGCGTCGAGGAAGCGTCGCGTGTCGAGCACCGTCACCAGCGCGTCGACCCGGTAGCGGGCGGCCGCGCGCGACTCGGTCGTGAACAGGCGAGCGACGGGTGCGGGCTCGGAGATTCCCGACGACTCGACGACGAGCGCGTCGAACGATCGCTCGTTCGCGAGTCGGACCACGGCGGTCTCTAAGTCGTCCTGGAGCTCACAGCAGATACAGCCGTTCGAGAGCTCCGTCACGCCGTCGTCGACGTCGAGCTCCGACCCCTCCGCGATCAGCTCGGCGTCGACGTTCACGTCGCCCATGTCGTTGACCAACACCGCGATGTCGCGGTCGCCGGCGTGTTTCAGCAGGTGATTCAGAAGCGTCGTCTTTCCGGCACCGAGGCTTCCGGACAGTACGGTCACCGGGATCCGATCGCTCATACGCCGACCGTCGACGGGTCGGCCCTTTAACCTCTCGACGGCGGTGGTTTCTCGTACACTCCGTCGGGTCGATCGACCCAAGCCGACACGTTGATGGTCCGTGACGGGGGATCGGGTGGTATGAACTCGCTCGTGTTTCCGGTTGCAGTCGTCGGATCGATCGCGACGGCACTGATGATCGCCGCCATGCTGTATTTCGTCTGGATCGCGATGGGCGACGAGGCGCACGCCCCCACGCCCGGCGACGCCGACGCTCCGGAGCTCGACACCGCACGCGACGAAAACGACGCGGAACTCGCCGACCAGAAGGCGGCCTGATCGGCGTCCAGTCGTTAGATCGGCGTCCGGTCGGCTAGAACCGCGTCCACTCCGTCGGCTGCCCGACTCGGCCGCGCGCTCGGAACTCCCGCTGGTCGTCGTCGATCCGCGTCTCGACGACCACCTCGAACGGCTCGTGGAGCGTGTGGATCACCTGCTCGTCGTGGGCGGTCGAGCCGACGGCCCCGACGAGCGGCCATCCCTCCCCCGACGCTTGCGACACCAGCACGCGGGTGAACTGGTAGATGCGCTCGGGGTCCCAGTACATCAGTAGTTGAGACAGCGAGTAGACCCCGACCGCGCGCTTTCGTCCGGTCGACGACTCGACGACGTCGGTGAACTTGATCCCGATGTCGGTGAGGTTACCGGCGCTGGCGACGTACTTCGTGGTCGGCGTGTCCGGGACCTTCTCGCCTTGCTCGTGGGTGACGCAGTCGATGACGACGAGGTCATCGCCCGTCCGATCGGTGATCCGCTCGTAGTCCGCGCGTGTCTTCTCGGCGGTGTTGCCCGTCGAGATGACGATCGGTGCGTCCGACCAGATCGCGAGGAGGCGCATGAACAGGTCGTACTTCCCGCTCATCGGCGGGCCGCTGATGAGCACGCTGTCGGCGTCGACGACAGCGTCGGGAAGTACGCTCACGTATGGCCCGTGGGGGCGAGCCCCGTAAAACCCTTCCGAGGGATCACTTCCGGAGGAGCGAGGGGAGATCAAGCGATGACGGAAGACCACCACGCGGTTTCCGTGTGATCGTCAACTCGCTGATGGCTCCCGGAAGCGCGGCCGGAAGCGGCGGGGTTCGCGGCGTGCCGGCCCCGTCGACCAGTTGGTCCCACACCGTTGCCGGCTCAGATTCGGGGGCCTCCAGCGCCTTCGTCCGGCCTTCGTCGTACGCGAGCTCGATGAGGCTTCGATCGTACGCGCTCCGGATCGCGGCGGTGATCCGGTCGAGTTCCTCGGGTCGCTCGACACCACAGCCCGCGGCGACGCCGAGCGCGAACGCCCGATCGATCGCCTCCTGACGGCTCAGTTCCTCCCATTCCGTGTCGAACGTGCGTTCGTACATCAGTGGGTGAGCGTCGCCGCGGAGCCGACGTGTAGTCCCTCGTCGGTGAACTCCACGTCTTGAATATCCGTGTCGATACCCGTGCCGCGCATCTTCAACACCTGGATCCCGCGACGCATCCCGTCGTCCTCGAGGTAGTTGTGGAGGAAGACGACGCCGTGTGCGAGGTAGTGCTCCTCGGAGTACGCGCTCGGGTCCGTCATCTCGGAGATGAGAAGCGTCGTCGCCGAACACCGCTTCAGCGACGACAGCAGCTGGATCATCGTGTCCTCGCCGTCGTCGAGCAGGAACCGCAACAGCATCGTCGAGTCGAACACGACCCGGTCGATGTCGCGGGAGTTGATGAACCCGGTCAGTCGATTGGTGACGCCGGAACTGTCCCGCCGTTCCCCGGGGAGCCCGAAGAACCGGCGTCCGTCCGACGAGAAGGAGTCAAGAAACGTCACTCGGTCCGTGTCGAGCGCGCGGTCGAACCCGAACTCGTAGCTGCCCATGTCCTCACGGATCCCCTCTTTCGTCTCGTGCATGCTGACGTACAACACGTCCTCGCCGTTTTTCGCACCGTTCGCGGCGAACTGCGAACAGAACGTGGTCTTCCCGCTCCCGGGCGGCCCGCTCACGACGTACAGCCGTTCCGCCGGGAACCCCCCGTCGACGAGGCCGTCGAACCCGGGGACGCCACTGGAGATCTGCATACGTGGATCCTCGTCGGTTATCTGATAAGTCTTCGTACCCGGTTTTCACTGTTGAGAACTGACGCCAACGGATCGAGATCGCCGTCGATGATTCGCCGGCTGCTCCGTCGTTAGCCCTCGCTGATCTCCTCGACGGCGTCGACGACGTCGTCGCCGGCGACGTCCGGTGCGACCCATACGACGAACCGGTCGTCGGATTTGACGATCCCCCTGACGCCGGCGTCGTCGGTCGTGGTTCCCTTATCAACGTCATCGGGCGCGACGTCGCGGACCTGAAACACCTCGTCGACCATCCAGCCGACGGTGCCGCTTTCGCCCAACCGGTCGTCGTCGAACACCACGATCCGCTCGCGCGATCCCGTCTCGCCGATCCCGAACAGCGTCTTCGGGTCGACGATCGTCGTCGTCCGACCGCGCAGGTCCATCACGCCCTCGACGTGATCCGGCGAGTTGGGGATCCGAGTGAGCTCGCCGGCGTCGACGATCTCGTCGATGACGCCGATGTCCAAACAGTACGTTCCGTCGCCGAGGCCGAACTCCAACACCTTCGTGGGTTCGGCGTCCGTCTCGATGGCTGCCATACCCGCTACTGTGTGGATCGGGCCCATAACCGTGTCCCCTGGATTATCAGGTGTGATTACTGGGTCCGTGGGTTTATGCCGATTCTGGGCCCGCTTCCGTACATGAGTAGGACGACGGATCGACGTGACGAAACCGACGAGTTCCCGCGGGCGGTCGTCGTCGACGACTCGCCGTTCATGCGCGGGTTGATCGCGGACCTGCTGACGGACGCCGGGGTGTCCGTCGTCGGTGAGGCGGGCGACGGCGAGGAGGCGCTCGACGTCGTCGCCGCCAAGCGACCCGACGTGGTGACCATGGACGTCGAGATGCCGGGTATGGGCGGATTGGAGGCGGTCGAGCGACTCATGGCCGAGACGCCGACGCCCGTGTTGATGCTGTCGGCACACACTGACGAGGGTGCCGAGGTCACGTTCAAGGCGCTCGACCGCGGGGCGGTGGACTTCTTCGCGAAGCCGGGCGGGGAGGTCTCGACGGGGGTCTCCCGCGAAGCCGACCGACTCGTCGAGGCCGTCCGGTCGGTCGCCGGTGCCGACCTCGACGCGGCGACCCGAACGGAGCCGGCGACGAGCGTCTCGACCGACGCGCCCCTCACGGAACTCGACGACCCGGTCACCGTGATTATCGGTGCCTCGACCGGCGGGCCGAACGCGGTCGAGCGCGTGATGGCGTCGCTCCCGGCGATGGACTGTCGGATCGTGATCGTCCAACACATGCCGGAGGCGTTCACGTCGCGGTTCGCGGACCGGCTCGACGCCGTCTCGGCGTACGACGTGCGCGAAGCGACCGACGGCGCGCGGATCGGCCGCGGAGAAGCGCTCGTCGCGTGCGGCGGGAGTCACACGCGGATCGACAGCTATCGGGCGGGACGGCTCCGGGTGAAACTGGTCGAGGACGACTCCTTGCCCATCGAACCGGCCGCGGACGTGACGATGCGTTCGGCGGCCGAGACGATCGACGACCCGCTCGTCGGCGTGATCTTGACGGGGATGGGGTCGGACGGGTCCGAGGGGATCCGCGCGATGGCCGACGCGGGCGCGCGAACGCTCGCACAGAGCGAGGACACGTGCGTCATCTACGGAATGCCGAAACGGGCGGTGGAGACCGGAGCGATCGACGAGGTCCACGACCTCGATGACGTCGCCGGGGCGATCGTCGGAGGTGAGACCTGATGGACTCCCACCGTGCCGCGTTCGTCGCCGAGGCGGAGGACGGGATCACGGACCTCAACAACGCCCTGCTCGCCCTCGAAACTGACCCCGAGGACGACGAGGCGATGGACGACGTGTTCCGCGTCGCACACACGCTGAAGGGGAACGCCGCGGCGATGGGGTTCGAGGACGTCTCCTCGTTCGGGCACGCGTTGGAGGACCTCCTCGATGCCGTCCGACAGGGCGACCGAGAGGTCACCCCGGAGCTGATGGATCTGCTCTTCGAGGGCGTCGACACCGTCGAAGCGATGGTCGCGGAGATCTCCGACACCGGTGCGGTGTCGACCGACCCGTCGGATCTGGAGTCGCGGCTCCGAGATATGGAGGAGTACGGGGCCGTGGGCGGGGGCGACGGCGGCGGTGATGGTGGAGGGCCGAGCGACGACGAGACGGCGGACCGAGCGGACGACGAGACGGCGGACCGAGCGGACGACGAGGAGGCGGACCGAGCGGACGACGGCGACTCCTCCGAGCCCGATGACGCGTCCGCGGTCGATGTCCCGGACATCCCCGACGTGGCGTCCGCGATGGACGGGGACGCGTTCGTGTACGCGGACGTGACGATCGGTGAGACGTCGATGGCGGGCGTCGACGCGACGTTCGTGCTGCAGGCGCTCGACCGCGAGTTCGCCGACAACCGCACCGTTCCGGACGCTGACGCGCTTGAAGCCGGCGAGTACGACGAGGGGTTCGGCGCGTTCGTCGTCGCCGACGACCCCGACGTCGTCGCCGAGGGGCTCGGTGCGCTCACGCAGGTGGAGTCCGTGGATACCGTCCTCGTCGACGGGACGGACGCGGGCTCCGGACCGACGGCGGACGGAGACGACGGGTCGACCGGAGCCGATGACGGCGGCCCGGCGACTGACGGGAGCTCCGACGACGCGTCTTCGACGGACGCGAAGCCGGACCGCGACGAGATCAAGTCGATCCGCGTCGACGTCGATCAGGTCGACGAGCTGTACGGACTGGTCGAACAGCTGGTGACGAGCCGGATCAAGCTCCGGCGGGAACTGGAGGAGGCGGACGTCCAGTCGGACGCGCTCGACGAGCTCGACAAGCTCGCGTCCAGCCTGCAGGACACCGCGATGGACATGCGACTCATCCCGTTCTCGCAGGTCTCGGACTCGTTCCCGCGGCTCGTCCGAGACATCGCCCGCGACGTGGACAAGCAGGTCTCCTTCGACATCGAGGGCGACGACGTCGAGCTCGACCGGACGATCCTCACGGAGATGCGCGACCCGCTCGTGCACGTCCTCCGGAACGCGGTCGATCACGGGGTCGAACCGCCCGCGGAGCGCGAGGCGGCGGGGAAGGATCCGACGGGACACGTCCAGCTCACCGCCCGGCGCGACCGCGATCACGTCGTCATCGAGGTGTCGGACGACGGCGGCGGGCTCGATCCCGACGTGCTCCGCCAGAAGGCGGTCGACGAGGGCGTCGAGAGCCGCGAGGCCGTCGAGGCGATGGACGACGACGAGGTGTACGATCTCGTCTTCCATCCGGGCTTCTCGACTGCAGAGGAGGTGACGGACGTCTCCGGTCGCGGGGTCGGAATGGACGTCGTCCGGACGACTGCTCGCGACCTCGACGGCTCCGTGAACGTCGACAGCGAGCCGGGCGAGGGGACGACCGTCCGCTTCCGGCTCCCGGTGACGGTCGCCATCGTCAAGGTGATGTTCGTCGACGTGGGCGGCACGGAGTACGGGATCCCGATAAAGTCGATCGCTGAGATCGCCCGTGCCGACGGCATCGAGGAGGTCCACGGCGACGAGATCATCCGCCACGAGGACGACCTGTATCCGGTGATCCGACTGAACGAGCGACTCGACGTCGCCAGCAGCGGTGGCGGCGTCGCGATCGAGGAGGAACGGGTCGAAGTCGAGGAGAAACCGGACGAGCCGGTCGAAGTCGGGGAGGAACCGGACGAGCCGGTCGCGGCCGCCGACGGCGGCTCCGACGAGGTCGTCGTCGAGCCGGACGCCACGGCGGAGTCGAACGCGACCGAAGCCGCGACCGACGCGGCCTCCGGTGCCGCCGGATCGGGGATGCTCGTTCGGATCCGCGAGGAGACTCGGCAGGTCGCGCTCCACTGTGACGCCGTGTTGGACCAGGAGGAAGTGGTCGTGAAACCGCTCGACGGGCCGCTCTCGGGAACCCCGGGACTCAGCGGGACCGCCGTCCTCGGTGACGGCGACGTCGTTGCCGTCCTCGACGTGGTGAGCCTATGACCGACGAAACCGCGTTCGAGGGCGTGCTTCGTCAGATCGATGATTCGGTACCGTTCGAGCCGGGCTACTACAACACGTCGTACCTCGACCGTCGGATCACCGCACGGATGCGCCGCCGGGACACGGAGTCCCACGAGGAGTACGAGCGGATCCTCCGGGACGACGCCGACGAGCGACAGGCACTGATGGACGCGCTCACGATCAACGTCACGGAGTTCTTCCGCAACTCGGAGATGTGGGAGGTGCTCCGGGACGTGCTGCGCGAACTCACCGCCGACCAACGACGCGTCCGCGTCTGGTCGGCACCGTGTGCCGACGGACGGGAGCCGTACTCGCTCGCGATGCTCGCGTGCGACGACGACCGGATCGACGAGGGACGGGTCGAGGTGCTCGGCACCGACATCAGCGAGGAGGCACTCACGAACGCCCGTGCCGGCGTGTATCACACCACCAGAACGACCGACATCGCGGCGGAGCTCGCACCGCTCTCGGATCCGGACCGATACGTCGAACGGGACGAGGACGCGTTCCGGATCCGTTCCGAGCCACGTCGGCTGGTCGAGTTCGACACCCACGATCTGATCCGCGACGGCTCGCGCGGGCCGTTCGACGTCGTGTTGTGTCGTAACCTGCTCATCTACATCGACGTCGACCACAAGGGCGCGCTGTTCGATACGCTGGAAGCATCGCTATCCGACGGCGGCGTGCTCGTCGTCGGCATGACCGAGAGCGTTCCGCCGAATCGGTCGGGCGGATACGATCCGGTCGATAAACGACGGCGGGTGTTCCGGAGGAACTGATGTCGCTGTACCAGCACGCTCGCGAGGGGAACGTCGAACGCCTCCGGGATGCTCTGGGAAGCGACAGCGCGGCGGTCCGTCGGCGCGCCGGCGAGTTCCTCGGTGAGCTCTCGGACGCGGACGAGCAGGCCACCATCGACGCCCTGCTCCGCGCGGCGACGGACGACGAGGACCCGCAGGTCCGCGGCGCGGCGGTCGATGCGCTCGAGGAGATCGGTCACGAGGCGGTCGAACAGCTCCTCGCCGAGCTCACTGGCGGGCAACGCGCCGAGGCCGAGTGGGTCACCGCCAAGAAGTTCGCACGGGCGTTGGAGTCGGACCGCCCGGAGCTCCGGATGGCCGCGGTGAACGCGCTCGGCCGACTCGCCGAACCGAGCACGTTGCCGGCGCTCATCGACGCGCTCTCCGATGCGGACCCACGCGTCAGGCTCAGAGCGTGTCACGCGTGCGGATCGTTCACGAATCCGCGGACGGTGCCCGCGCTGGTCGAGCGTCTCGACGATCAGTCGCGGGTCCGCCGGGCGGCGGCGAACGCGCTCGGCGGGATCGCGACCGACAGGGCGCTCGAACCACTCACCGACCTGCTCGACGACTCCGACGAGTCGCTTCGGCGGATCGCGGCGGGTGCGCTCGGCAAGGCGAACAATCCGAAGCCGGTCGAGCCGCTCGCCCGCGCGCTCGGTGACGAGAGCGCCATCGTCCGTAACGCCGCGGTCTACTCCATCATCGAACTGCTGTCGAACGTCCCGACTCAGCACAGTCACGCGGTCCGCGATCAGGTCGTCTCCGAACTGAAAGCGGCCGACGACTCCACCGTCGTGGAGCCGCTGGTGGAGATACTCACGGAGGGGCAACAGAACCGCCAGCGCCGAAACGCGGCGTGGATCCTCGGTCGGGTCGCCGAGCCGGAGTCGGTGGCCGCCATCGAGGCGCTCGCGGACGCGCTCGGCGACGACGACGCGCAGGCGTCACAGTTCGCGGCGACCAGCCTCAAAACGCTCGGTGGTCCGAAAGCCGAGAAGACGCTTCTGGACCGCCTCTCGCCGGAGTACTCGGAGGATGCCCGGGCCAAGGCGGTGTTCGTGCTCGGGCAGATCGGCGGACAGGAGACGCTGAATCGGCTCGAAGGACTGACGGACGACGAGAGCGCGGCGGTACGGAAGCGAGCGTTCTCGGCGGTTTCCAAGCTTCGTGCCGGAGGGATGTAAATGAGCGACCGAGAAAGTGAGTACAAGATCGCGGACACCCAGGCACGGTTCGCCGTCGCCGTCCGCGACGGACGAGCGATCAACGACGTCTCGTGGACGCCCGGGAGGGCCCTGTTGTCGAACCGCCGACTGATCCTCGCGGGCAACGACGGGAAGCGAACGATCTCGCTTTCGAAACTCGAGGGGCTCGGCGGTCGACACGACGCCAACCAGTCGATCACGCGGGTGTCCAACTACGTGAGCTTCGATCTCGGCGATCAGGTGCTGATCGTCGCCGCCGCCGATCACGAGGCGTTCGAGCGGGACGTGTACCGCGCGCTGCTCGACCAGCGGACGCTGATGGCGAAACACCCCGCCGTCGCCGGCGGCGTTGTCCAGGAGACCGAGTGGGAGCAGGCGCGGGTGAAGATCGACGAGAACGGGCTCAACGCGGCGATGGAGAGCGGCGCGTTCGTGAAGTTCGATCTCGACGACATCAGCGGTCTCGACGCGGCACAGCGAACCGTCAACGGCGAGAAGAAACCCGTGATCGAGGTGTCACACACCGATGAGGAGGGCACGAGCATCGAGACGCACATCGCGGGCGCTCCCGAGCGCGTGCGGTTCGTCGAGGCGTGGCTCCAGAAGGGTGAAGAGCGGAGCTCGACGAACGTCGACCTCTCGAGCCGCGACAGGGAGGTGTTGATGGCGCTGTACTCCGGGGTGTCCCCGTTCGAGATCCCGTCGTTCCTCGGCATCGACGTCGACGTCGTCGAGGAGACGTTCGAGCGACTGATCGACCTCGAGGTCGTCGAGGAGGTCAGGGTCCGTCGAGAGGTGTCGCTCAACTCCCGCGGTCGCAACATCGCCAGCGAGGCGATGAACGAGCAGTGACCGCTCTTCTTACGTCTCCTCTTCGGCTCTGTTGAGATCGTATCCTTCAGACACAATACGGCATGCAACAGCCGGCCGCTGAAGGGTGCTTCTTGATCGATGACGGGAGTGGGTGTACCAGATCGGTGGCGTGGTTGTTTATACGTGAGACTGGGGTGTTGCTGTCGACTATTTATAAGCGATCTCGCTCGGATCGACGATGCACGCCTGCAAAGCCCCAGCCGCGAGGACGAAGCCCGCCGCAGTAAGCACCGAAGCGAGCAACGCGAGCGAGGCGCGCAGCAAGGCGCGCGAGTCGTCGCGGCTGGGGCTTTGCAGGCGTTTACCGTCGATCCGAGGAAGACCATTTATAAGCGAGCGGCTGGGGCTTTGCAAGTGTTCATCGCAGAGTCGTCGATCAGTTATAAACATCCGCCAGCAACACCCCAGTTCCACGTATAAACAACCGTCCCACCGATCTGATTCACGTACTCCCGTTATCGATCAAGAAGTACCCATCACCGATCGGCTGTTTCATGCCGTGTCGTATCTGAAAGAGGGGATCGCAACAGGGCCGTATCGTCGTGGTCGCCACGACACAGAGCACGGTGATGAGACGCTGAACGGACGACGAAACCCATATGCGTCCGGCTGTCGGAGTACGGGACGAACCGGGGAATCAGGTACCGGGATTCTCCGAGGAGTGTCCATCGTGGATCCGCTTGAACCAACCGACGACCTGCTCGAATCGCTGTACGTCGTGAACAAGGTCGCCAAACAGCTCTCCGACGACGCCACCGACGCCTACGAGCGCGGAGACACGACGCGGAGCAACGTCTGCTCTGCGCGGAAGGACGCGCTGTACCGAACGAAGACGGACGTGTTGCGACGTGTCGTCGCGTCCGATCCGTCCGCCGTCTCCGGGGAGTACCACGCGATCAACGGGGACGCGTGGCTCTTTATATCCGTGAACGGATGGCACTTCCACCAGCCGCCGTACGCGTTCGGAACCGACCTCACGGACCGGATCGACGTGGCGAACTCCCCGTCGTCGCCGCTGGACGCACCGTACGTCCGTGACCCGTCGATCGACCGCTCGGACCGTTCGCTCGAGGACGCGCTGGGTCACCTGGCCGACCACGGCGTCAACGCGAACGATCACCTCGCGCGCCCGACGATACGCGGGACCCACGACCGCCTCGTCGACGTCCGGTGGCCGTTCCTCTAGCCGTCGGGGGTTTTTATCCGACCGGACCGTACGTGCCGGCGTGATACACGTCACACGGGACCTGCTGACGGTGCTCCTCGACCACGCGGACGAGCGTGACCCGCTGTCGGCGAATCTCCAGCTGTCGGCGACTCCCGCCGCCGAGTTCGACACCCAAACGGGGCTCGACCCCGAAACGCCGGTTCTCACGCACTTCACGCTGGCCGACGTCGGCGGGTCGGTGAACGCGGTGTTCGGCGTCGACCTGGGGACGCCGGCGGGCCGCGGTCGCGCCCGGTTCCTGTCGCATCCCGACGGAGCCCTCGAACTCTCGAAAACGGACGACCTCGCCGCGGTCGTGCTGGTCGCGGTCCCGCCGTACGACGACGACCACGTCGCCGCCTTCGATCGGGCGGGGGAGCCGGTCGAGCTCGGCATCATCGACGCCGTCCCTCCCGAGGAGTCCGTCCCGGAGTGAGGCGTCGAGCGAACGCGACGACGCGAACACGGGTTTAAAGACGGACGGCGGCGTACCGGCCGGCGATGGCAGCACGCCCACCCGGTGGCGGCGGAACGTCCGAGCCCGAAGCGATCGAGTTCGGCATCGCCACCCTCGACGCCCGGCTGGAGGACGCGGACGTGTCGTTCCCCGCGACGGGCGAGGAGATCCGGCGAGCGCTCGACGGCCAGCAGATCCCCTACGACGCGAAGGGGCGGTCGCTCGGGATCGACGAGGTCCTAGAGCGGGTCCCGCAAGATGAGTTCGAGAACGAAACGGCGTTCCTCAACGCCGTGTATCCCGTCTTCGACGACGCTCGGCAAGACGGCGGCGGGTTCCTCGACGGGCTCCGCGACGCGCTTCCGTTCTGATCGCGTTCCATCGTTCGGATCGCATTCCATCGCTCCGGGCACTGCACGGCTTTTATCTCTAGCATGCGTATTCGTCTCACACCATGACCGTATACACCGCGTACCGCGGCGGGCTGTGGATCGTCGACCCGGCGGTTCCACGGGTCGATCGCCGGCTCGCCGGCCGAACCGTCGAGTGCGTGGCGTCGTCGCCCGACGCACCGGGGCGCGTCTTCGCGGGAACGTCCGGGGACGGGCTGTATCGCTCGGTGGACGGCGGCGGCTCCTTCGGCCGGGTCGATCTCGCCCACGATCCTTCCCTCGACTCTCCCGACGGCGCGGTCGCCGATGCGGGAGCCGACGCCGAAGCGGCGACCGATCCGGGGGAGTCCCGGTCGATCACTGCGCTCGCGGTGAGCCCGCACGATCCGGACGAGGTGTGGGTCGGAACCGAGCCCTCGCGCGTTCATCGGTCGACGGACGGCGGCGACTCCTTCGAGCGGCTCGACGGGCTGACTGACGTCCCGTCGGCGTCGGAGTGGTCGTTTCCGCCGCGTCCCCACACCCACCACGTTCGGTGGATCGAGCCGTGTCCGGCGGATCCCGTGCGCTGGTACGTCGGTATCGAGGCGGGCGCGCTCCTCGTGACACCCGACGCGGGCGAGACGTGGATCGACCGGCCGGCGGGCTCGCCGCGGGACACCCACACGCTCGCGACCCATCCGGACGCGCCGGACCGAGTGTACGCCGCGGCGGGGGACGGCTACGCCGAGAGCGACGACCGCGGTCGGACGTGGGCCGCTCCCGACGCCGGACTCGATCACGGCTACGTGTGGGGACTCGCGGTCGATCCGGCCGATCCGGGAACGGTGCTCGTCAGCGCGGCGTCCGACGCGACCGCGGCACACCGGCGCGGCGAGGCGTACCTCTACCGGAAGCGGGCGGCTGTCGCGACGACGGGAGCACACGAGACGTGGGAGCGACTCCAGGGCCGTGGGCTCCCGACCGGCGACGGGACGTATCGTGCCGTTCTCGCGAGCGGATCCGTCGACGACGGGATGTTTGCCCTGAACGATCGGGGGCTGTACCGAACGGCCGACGCCGGCGACTCCTTCGAGCGCGTGTCCGTCGACCTCCCGGCTGAGCCGCCACGAGCGATGGCGGTCGGGTAGAGGTCTCAGCGAGGGGCGTCGTCCGAGACGATCGGCACCCGGAGGGTGACGATCGAGCCGCGGGGATCGTTGTCGTCGTACGTCACCGATCCGCCGGCGTCGTCCACGACCCACTGAACGAGCCAGAGACCGAGACCGGACGCGTGGTCGATCGGCGTCTCCTCGTCCCCGGACAGGGCTCGGCGCTCCGCCTCGGGGATCCCCGGTCCGTTGTCCGCGACGGACAACACGGCTTCGTCGTCGGTGCGGCGAACCGTCACGACAACCTCCGGATCGCGGTCGCAGTGCGCGAGCGCGTTCGAAACGAGTTCCTCGACCGCGACCGTCAGTCCGGCTCCTGACCGAACCGTCACGGGCTGCAGCCGCGTCTCGATCGCCGCCTGCTGGTTGACGTTGCGGAGCGCGTCAACCGTGTTCGCTACCTCTCGGTCGAGTCGAATCGGCCCGTCATCCGCTCGTCTCTCCTTAAGTACCGATCGAAACCGCCTCGCTGCGTCCGACAACGATAGCAGGCTCTCCGCGGCCGATCGAATCCGTCCCGTGTGGAACTCGATGTCGTCGCTTCCGTCCTCGATCTCGTTGACGTGCCCGAGGACGACGTTGAGTCTGTTCCGAAGGTTGTGTCGCAACACGCGATCGAGCACCGTGAGTCGGATCTCCCGCTCTCGGCGGTTCGTTACGTCGCGCTGAAATCCGAGGAAGTACTCGACGTCGCCACCGGGACCGTAGATCGGCGTGACCTCGAGGGCGTTGTACCACCGGCTGCCGTCCGCGCGCTCGTTGAGGATCTCGACGGACACCGGCTCACCGGCGTCTATCGCCTCTCGGAGCTGTGCGATGGTCTCGGGGTCGCTGTCGGGGCACTGTAGCACCCGCGGGTTCCGACCGAGGATCTCCTCGCGGGACCGACCCGTCAGCCGTTCGAACTCCTCGTTGACGTACACGAGCGGGTTGTCGGGAAGCGAGGGGTTCGAGATCGTGATGCCGATCGTCGCGGCGTCGATCGCGCGTCGGTACAGTCGGAGCTGTTCCTCGCGCGCCTTCCGACGCGAGGCGTCGTGAACGACCACCTGCACGTCGCTCGTGAAGCCGGAGCCGGGAGTGTCGTCGGCCACTGGATCCGACAACGCGTGATCGGCGTGGTCGCGGATCGCGGTCGCTGCCAGCTCGACCGGGACCGACCGATCCCGGCCGATCATCGACGCCTCGACGAACTCGGTCGGCTCGGGCCCTGACAGCTCGGAGAGAAGCCGATCGATCCGGTCGCGGTCAGGCTCGGTGAACAGCCGGACGAACCGCTCGCCGTCCATCTCCTCGGGGTCCCGGCCGACCAATCGCTCGGCGGCGTCGTTGCTGTCGGTGATATCCCCGTCGGTCAGGAGAAACACCGCGGCGGGCGTCCCCTCGACGAGTCGGCGGTATCGCTCCCGGTTCCCGACGAGCGCCATCGTGAGCTGTCGGAGGGATAGCGCGTTCTCCAGTCGTCGCCGCAACACCGTCGTCCGCAGGGGCGTTCCGAGCACGTCGGTTACGACGGCTGCGACCGACCGTGGGAGCCTCGAGAGCGTCTCATCGGCGTCTCCCCCGGCGATGAGTAGACACGGGACGATCCCGTCGCGGGTCGTGCGGACGTCTCGCAGCGCCGACTCGCCGTCACGAAGCGACGGCAGGTCGACGAGACAGCAGTCGAACGACGTGCTCGATAGTTCGTCGGGCGCTGAGACGACGGGTTCGTACCCGTTCGCGTCCAGCCACTCCGTGAGGAGCCGACGATCCTCTCCGGGTCGAAGGCAACAGCAGATCGTCGGCATCGACGCTGTGGACACCCAGCGTTCGGCTTCCAGCGTTGGTCCGGATCGATCTCGCATCGAGCTACCGATCGTCGGCTTCGAGCTCGGGAGGCCCGGGGAAGTCCCGCCGGAGGATCCGGAGCTGGGTGAGCGGATCGATACACGACCGATCGGGTAGCAGTCCACCGTCGCGGACCGGGTCGATCCCGCCGATTCCTCCACGGGTTCGCTCGTTGAGGACCATCTATTCAGTATGCGTTGCTCCGTCAGTATGAAGCTACCTCAACGCACCGTCGGACGCCGCGTGGACCCGCGACCGCCCCCGACGCTCGACGGTCCGGATCGGGACCGAGCTCCGGGGATTCGGGGTCGGGACCGAGCTCCGGGGATTCGGGATCGCAACCGAATTGGTAGCCGGGACCGTGCCCACACGCAGATGATCGAACATCGACGTCCCCTTCGGATCGCGGCGGGACTCCTCGCGACCGTCGTCGCCGGGATCCACGCGTACTGGGCGCTCCCGAACGCGGCGACACAGCTGCTCGTGTGGCAGTTTCCCGACCCGCGTCCGGCCGCGTTTCTCCTCGCGACCGTGGCGATCCTGGCGGGGATCGCGCTCGCCGTACAGGGGTTCGATCCCCTTCCGATATACGTCGGCGGGATCGCTCTGATGGTCGCCTTCCTCGGCGGCTACGCCGCGTGGCACACGGTGTTGGACCACGGCGCGTTCTGGCCGGGCCGACACGCGCACGGACACTCCGACGCGTCGGCAATCGCGGTCGTCGCCACGCATCTCTTCGCGGACCGTCTCGCGCTCGCGTCGAAAGCCGCCGAGGCGGCGTTGCTCGCCGTGCTCGCCGTACTTACCGGGATCGAACTCCGGAGCGAGTGATACGACCCGAACGCCGGGACGAACGACGCGATCGAACGCCGGGACGAACGACGAAACCCATTACCGCGCTCGACCCCAACAGCCCGTAGCTACGACCGTAAGCCGCTCTCGACGATCGTGAGCGGGACGGACGAACGAGCGGGACCGACGAACGAGCGGGACCGACGAGACACACTCATGACCGAGGCCGAGACGTGACAGAGACACACACCCCCGACGGCTGCACGCTCTGTGAGCTCCCGACGGAGGGCGCTGACGTGGTCGACGCCGACGGCAACCGGTTCTGCTGTGTCGGCTGTCGGGACGTGTTCGACGCGCTCGGCGACGTCGACACCGACGTCGACGCCGAGGACGTTCGCGCCGCTCGGCGGGCGGACGACGCCGACGCGTCGGACGGGGGTCGGGCGGACGTCCCCGCCGATCACGAGGCGACGTTCCTCGAGGTCGACGGGATGCACTGTGCGACCTGCGAGGCGTTCATCGAGACGGTCGCGACCCGAACCGACGGTGTGAGCGCCGCCAGCGCCAGCTACGTCACGGACACGGTGCGGATCGACCACGACCCGGATGCGGTTTCCTCCGAGGACGTCGCCCAGGCGGTCAGCGGACTCGGGTACAACGCGTACGACCGCGACGACGCGTTCTCGCGGCGGCAGGCGGACAACATGGCGACCGCGCGCGTCGCCGCCGGGGTCATGGTCGGCATGGCCGTCATGCTCCAGTACATCGTCATCATCTATCCGACGTACTTCGCGTTCCCCTTCTACGACGAGCGGACCCTGACGTTCCTGAACGAGGCGATGGCGTCGACGTCCGGGACGTACTTTTTCATCGTCATCGCCGTGCTCACCACGATCGTCCTCCTGTTCACGGGCAAGCCGATCCTGCGCGGCGCGTACGTGAGCGCGAGAACGCGCTCGCCGAACATGGACCTCCTCGTCGCGATCGCCGCCGTGAGCGCGTACCTGTACAGCACGTTGGCGGTGATGCTGCTGGAGAGCCCGTCGATATACTACGACGTGACGGTCGCGATCATCGTCATCGTCACCGTCGGCAACAACTACGAGTCGTCGATCAAACGCCGCTCGACGGAGCTCCTCTCGGATCTCACCGCGGCGCAGGTCGACACCGCACGTCGCGTGCGAGCCAGCGAGAACGACCCGGAGCGAGTGGAGGCGGCGCACGCTGACGCGGACCCGGAGGGCGAGCGGGCCGACCCGGACCCGGAGGGCGAGCGGGCCGACCCGGACCCGGAGCAGGTCGGGATCGACGAGCTCGTTCCGGGCGATCACGTCCTCGTCCGGGCGGGAGAGCGCATCCCGGTCGACGGCGAGGTCGTCGACGGATCGGCCGCGCTCGACGAGTCGGTCGTCACCGGCGAGTCGCTTCCGGTTCGGAAGGTAGTCGGCGACGGCGTCGTCGGCGGATCGGTGGTGACGGACGGCGCGGTGACCGTGGCCGTCGGTCCCGACGCCGCGTCCAGCCTCGACCGCGTCGCCGAACTCGTGTGGGACCTCCAGAGCGGGAACCACGGGATTCAGAAGCTCGCGGACCGGCTCGCGACCGTCTTCGTTCCGCTGGTGTTGACGATCGCGATCGTCGTCGCCGCGATCAACCTCGCGCTCGGCAACGGCGTCGCGACGGCGATGCTGGTCGCGCTCACCGTGCTCATCGTCTCGTGTCCGTGCGCGCTCGGACTGGCGACGCCCCTCGCGGTCGCGGCCGGGATCCGCGACGCGCTCCGCCGGTCGATCGTCGTGTTCGACGACACGGTGTTCGAGCGGATCCGCGGCGCGGACACCGTCGTGTTCGATAAGACCGGGACGCTGACGACGGGCGAGATGTGCGTCGTCGACTGCGACGTCGACGACGACCTGCTCGGACTCGCGGCCGCGCTGGAGGACCGCTCGGCACACCCAGTCGGCCGGGCCATCGCCGCGGCCCGACCGGGCGGGACCGGATCGGACGTGACCGAATCGAACGTGACCGGATCGGACGTGACCGAGCCGACCGTGACCGACGGCGGGACGGCGGTCACGGCCGCGGAGTCGGTCGAGTCGTTCGAGAGCCACCGCCGCGGCGTCTCCGGGGTCGTCGACGGCGTCGAGGTCGTCGTCGGTCACCCGGATCTCTTCGACGAGCGGGGATGGACCGTCCCGGCCGCGATCCGGGAGTCGATCGCCGCCGCCCGCGACGTGGGGCGAGTGCCGGTCGCCGTGGGACGTGACGGGGCGGCGGTCGGCGTCGTCGTCGTCGGGGACGAACTGCGAGACGGGTGGGCGGAGACGCTGTCCGCGCTCGACGAGTCGGGCGTCGAGGTCGTCGTCCTCACCGGCGACGACGCCAGGGCGTCCACGGTGTTCCGCGAACACGACGCGGTGTCGTCCGTGTTCGCGGGCGTCCCCCCGGAAGGGAAAGCCGAGACGGTCGAACGACTGAAGCGGCAGGGGCGGACCGTGATGGTCGGCGACGGGACGAACGACGCGCCCGCCCTCGCGGCCGCGGACCTCGGGATCGCTCTCGGCGGCGGCACGGCGATGGCCGCGGACGCGGCGGACGTCGCGGTCGTCGACGACGACCTCGCCTCCATCGAGACCGTCTTCGAACTCTCGCGGGCCGCCGGGAGACGCGTCAAGGGGAACATCGGCTGGGCGTTCTGTTACAACGCGATCGCGATCCCGCTGGCAGTGACCGGGCTGTTGAACCCGCTGTTTGCCGCCGTCGCGATGGGGCTGTCCAGCCTGCTCGTCGTGACGAACTCCTCGCGGCCGCTGCTGTCGGAGTGATTGACACCGCGGGACGAACGTGCTCCGGGCCTCGTGAGCCGGATTCCCCGGCCCGCCTACGAGCCGAGCCGCTCGCGTGCGAACTCCGCGAGCAGCGGGAGGTCGCTGAGGTGGATGAGCCTGCGCATCGCGCGTTTGTTCCCCTCGTTGACCTTCGCGAGGACGTCGTCATCGGTCGTCCGGAGATCCCGCATGAGGCGGTCGTATCGCTCGTTCGGTGCGAGATACAGCATCTCCGTGAGCATGAGCCGGGCCCGCATCCGGGGTGCGACCTCCTCGTGCCAGAGCTGGTCGTATATCGCGAGACTCTCCGCGTCGGTCGGTCGCGCGGCGTCCGTGAGACAGCGATCGATGGTGACGGCGGCGGCGCGAGCCGACTTCATCCCCTTGTGGATCCCTTCGCCCCACAGCGGGTCGATGCTCGGAACGGTGTCGCCGATGGCGAGGAACGAATCGGTGTGCATCCGGTCCGGCATCTGGATGTGTGCGGAGCCGCGATGCACCTTCCCGTCGATGCACTCCGCGTTCGCGAACCGCGGGTCGTCGTCGATCCACTCCTCGAGGTATCCGTCGATCGTCTGTCCCTCCTTCGCGTACTGTCGGTGACTGTCGTTTTGAATGTAACACAGCCCGACCTTCGCGCTCTCCTCGCCGGTGGCGAAGATCCACGAGTAGCCGCCGGGGGCGATGTCGTGATCGAGCCGAAGCATCATCGCCCGTCGCAGGTCCGCGTAGTCGGGATGGTTCATCTCGACGCCGTCCATCTCGTACTCGATCCCGATCGCCTGGTTCTCGCGTCGCAGATCGACGACGTCGAGCGCGCTGGCGATCGGTGCTGCAGGGCCGGTCGCGTCGACAACGACGTCGGCGTACACCTCCCTGCCGCCGCCGTACTCGACGCCCTCGATGACGCCGTCGTCGTCGAGGATCGGTCGTGAGACGCGCGCGTCAAAGCGGTACTCTGCCCCCTCCTCGCGGCCGTCCTCGACGAGATACCGTTTGAACTCGCCGAACTCCAGTACTGCGCCCGGCTGATAGCTCTCGTAGTACTCGTTGGGGGATTCGAGGACGACGTCGTCCGTGTACTGCATCACCACGTCGCCGGGAATCCCGAACGAGGACATCATCGACGGGAACGTTCCTGCGGTCGATTTGTTGCTCTGTCGGGGAAACTCGTCTTCGGGCTCCGTCTCGAGGACGACGACGTCGTAGTCCCGCGCCGCCAGATCGCGGGCGCACTGTGCGCCCGCCGGCCCGGCACCCGCGATCACGACGTCGTAGCGGTCAACCATACACACTCGATACGGACCCGGGTAATTAGGCTTGCTGAAAACGGTCGTGCACGGGCCGCGAGCGCCCGTGGTCGCGGAGTTTTGACGACACAGCGAGGTCGGATTTCACGACACGAACTCGATTTCAGCGATCTCGAATCGGGCCCCGCCGCCGCACCCGTCCGTCACCCGAACGGTCCAGTCGTGTGCGGACGCCACCTGCTCGACGATCGTCAGGCCGAACCCGGTTCCGTCTATCGCACCCGAGTAGCCGCTCTCAAAGACCCGTTCCCGCACGTCGTCGTCGATGCCCGGACCGTCGTCGGCCACGTAGAAGCCGCGGGCGTCCGCCAGTTCGCCGACGGTGATCGTCGGCTCCGATCCGCCGTGTTCCACGGCGTTCCGAAAGAGGTTCTCCAGGAGCTGCTGGAGTCGGCTCCGGTCGGCTCGGAGCGATCGATCGATCTCGACGACGAGCTCCGCGTTCCGCGTGTCGACGTTGTGCCAGCAGCGGTCGACCACCTCCCGGAGATCGACCGTCCCCGGATCGGAGACGGTGTTGCCCTCGCGTGCGAGCTCGAGGAGATCGTCGATCAGCGTGTCCATCCGTTCGAGCGCACGCGCCGCCGCGTCGAGTCGGTCGCTCTCGCGGTTTTCGCGCTCGATTTCGACGTTCCCGATGGCGACGCTCAACGGGTTCCGGAGGTCGTGTGAGACGACGCTGGCGAACTCGGTCAACCGCTCGTTCTGTCGATGGAGCTTCCGCTCCCGCTCCCGACGCTCGGTTACGTCGCGTATCACGCCCACGCGACCCGGATCGTCTCCGGGACCCGGAAGCGTCGTGAACCGTAATTCCGCCGGAACGGACTCCCCCTCGGCGGTGCGGAACTCGTACTCGACCCGACCGATATCTCGGTCGCCGCGTTTGACCTGTTCGTACATCGGCTCCGTCTCGTCGAGCACGCCGTCGTCGACCCATTCGCTGATATGCGTGCCGACCAACTCCTCGGGATCGGCACCCTTCATCTCGGCGTACGCGTCGTTGACGAACTCGATCGTTCCGTCGCCGCCGAGCGAGTACACCGCGTCGGCGAGCGACTGGACGATCCGTTCGTACCGCCGCAGTTCACGCTCGCGCTCCCGGCGCTCGTGGTTGCGGAGCGCACGGTGGACGACGTCCGCGACGTCGCTGACGAACTCCACCTCGTCGTCGGTCCACTCCCGACCGTCGCCGACGTGTTCGTGACAGATCGTCCCGACGACCCTCCCGTCGGACCGGAGGGTACCGTCCAACACCGCGCCGACGTCGTGCTCGTCGAGGTACGCCGCGAGCTCCGCGGTTCGCGGATCCGTCCGGGCGTCCGCGACGGCGACCGCCCGGTTCGTTTCGAGCGCCTCGAGGTACGCCGGGTGGTCCGCCACGGACAGCTCGATCCCAGTCGTGTGGTCGTCGGTCGCACGATCGTAGTCGCCCACGCAAGTGAGCACGTCCGGATCCGCCTCGTCACGGAGCCAGACGCTAACGCGGTCGACATCGAGCACGTCGGCGGTCGTTTCCGTGACCCGACGGAGCGCCGTCTCGATCCGACCGTCCGTCACCGCGTCGTCCGTCGCCAGTTCGACGAGCGTGTCGCGCTGTCGCTCGCGGCGTCGACGGCGACGACGCTCCTCGGTTATCTCCGCACCGAACCCGGCGACGCGAACCACCTCACCCGTCTCGTCGCGGATCGGCTCACCACGGATCCGGATCCATCGTTCGCGCTCCGCATCGGCGGTAACGCGGTACTCGATCTCGGTCGACTCACCGTCGGACAACCGGTCCATCGCGGCCCGGACGTCGTCCCGGTCGTCGGGATGGATCCCCCCGAGGAAGTCGGTTGGTTCCGATCGGAGGTCGGCGATCGACTGTCCCCACACCTCCTCGTAGGCGGAGCTGATGAACAGCAGTTCGCTCCAGTCGCGATCGAACACGAACACGACCTGCTCGGTCGTGTCGGCGATCTCCAGGAGTCGCTGTTCCGCCCGCCGACTCCGGAACCGCTCGACCGCGTTCCGGATCCGGTTCGCGAGCAGTTCGTATCGTTCCGTGCCCGATCCCTTTCGGAGGTAGTCGGTCGCGCCCGCCCGGATCGCGTCGCTGGCGACTTCCTCGCTTCCCTTCCCGGTGAACAACACGAACGGGAGGTTCGAGTCCTCCTCGCGAACCGCTTCCAGAAAGTCGATACCGTTCCGACCGGGCATTTCGTAGTCGGACACGACGCAGTCGAACTCGTCGGCCGCGAGGCTGTCGAGTCCCTCGTCGACGTCGGTCGCCGTCTCGACCGAGAATCCCCCGTCCGTCCGTTCGAGGAACGTTGCGGTCAGATCCGAGAACGCCGTGTCGTCGTCGACGTGTAGCACGCGGATCCCCTCTCCCATACCTGCACGTCGTGAACGGTCCTGATAAAAGGTCGTGCGAAAAGCCGGTCCGGCCGCCCGACGTCGTCAGTAGAACTCGCGGACGAGGTCGGTCGCACCCTCGGGCGCGCCGTCCGGGATCACGGACATGTCCTCGTCGACCCCGTGGCGCTCGTGGTACGGGACGGAGTCCTCGTCCTGATAGATGACGCCCTGATACTCCTTATCGGAGTCGAGAATGACGTCCTTCGCCGCGTCGTAGTCGGTTCGGTCGTGGTCCGTCTCCGCCAGATCGACGAGCGAGTCGCGGAAGTAGTCGTAGGTGTCGACGTCGTTGAACGTGACACACGGCGAATACACGTTGACGAAGCCGAACCCGTCGTGTTCGACGGCCTCCTGAATGATCTCCTGATGGCGGAGCGCGTCCGAGGAGAAGGACTGTGCGATGAAGGTCGCACCCGACGCCAGCGCGAGCGCGTGCGGGTTGACCGGCGGCTGCTTGGATCCGTCGGGCGTCGTCGACGTCTCGAAGTCCTCGCGAGAGGTCGGTGACGCCTGTCCCTTGGTGAGTCCGTATATCCGGTTGTCCATCACGACGTACGTCATGTCGACGTTCCGCCGGACCGCGTGGACGAAGTGGCCCGCACCGATCGAGTAGCCGTCGCCGTCGCCGCCCGCGACCATCACTTCGATGTCCGGTCGCGCGAGCTTCACGCCCGTTCCGACGGGGAGTGCCCGTCCGTGAACGCCGTGGAGCGCGTAGCTGTGCATGTACGTGCCGATCTTGCCGGAACAGCCGATACCGGCGACGACGAACGTGTTGTCGGGATCGTTGCCCGTCTCGGCGAGCGCCTTCATCATCCCGTTCATGGTGCCGAAATCGCCGCAACCCGGACACCAGGTCGGCTGCTTGTCGGATTTAAAGTCGGTGAATCGAACGTCTGAGCTCATTGGCTTGCCTCCATGGTGGTCTCCAGCGTCTCCGCGATATCCGCCGCGAGTTCGTCCGCCTTGAACCGCACGCCGGTGTACTTGTTGATGCGGTCGACGCGCTCCAACACGTCGTGTTCGATCAGGTCCGCGAACTGTCCCGTCTCGTTACACTCGACGACGATGGTGGTCTCCGCGGCGTCGACGTCGTCCGAGAGGTCCGGTCGCGGGAAGATGTAGGGGACGGAGAGCACGCGGACGTCGATCCCGTCGTCGGCGAGGAACGCGACCGCCTCCGCGAGCGCGCCCTCGTTCGATCCCCACGAGATCACGAGCGTGTCGGCGTCGGGAGAGCCGAACTCTCGCGGACTCCAGTCTTCACGCTCACGGGCGGTGTCGACCTTCCGGTTGCGCTTGTCGACCTGCTCGACGCGCATGTCCGTGTCCTCCGTCCGGCGGCCCTGTTCGTCGTGTTCGAGGCCCGTGGACATGTGCGCGCCGCCGGCCGTGCCGGGGAACGCGCGCGGCGAGATCCCGTCGTCGGTGATCTCGTGGGGCTTGAACCCGCCCGTCTCCGTCTGGTGCTCGTCGATCGTCGACTCGTCGACGACGAAGCCGCGGTCGACCTCCACCTCGTCCATGTCGAACGTCTCCGGGGAGAACGTCTCCTCGGTGACGGCCATCGAGAGGTCGGCGGTGAGGTAGACGGGCACCTGGTACTTCTCGGCGAGGTTGAACGCTTCGACGGTCTTCCAGAAGCACTCGTCGATCGTCGTCGGCGCGAGCACGAACCGGGGGATCTCGCCGTGGCCCCCGTACAGCATGTGGTTCAAGTCGCCCTGTTCCTGTTTCGTCGGCATCCCCGTCGAGGGACCCGAGCGCATCACGTTACAGATAACGAGCGGCGTCTCCGAGGTCGCGATCAGGCCGAACGTCTCCGTCATCAGGTCGATACCGGGTCCGGACGTCGCCGTCATCGATCGTGCGCCCCCGCGTGCGGCTCCGAGCGCCATGTTGATCGCGGACAGCTCGTCTTCCGCCTGTACGACGTGGCCGCCGTACTGCTCGATGCGTCCGGTCAGATACGTCATCACGTCCGTCGCGGGCGTGATGGGGTAGCCGGAGTAGAAGCGACAGCCGGCGGCGATGGCACCCATGCCGACCGCCTCGTCCCCGTTGAGGAGGACGTAGTCGTTGTCCGTCGTCTCCAGTTCGTAGTCGAACTCGTGGTCGTACTCCTCGCCGACGTACGACTGGCCGGCGCGGGCGGCCGCCTTGTTGTTGTCGACGAGCTTCTGGCCCTTGTCCCCGAAGCGCTTCTCTAACGCGGAGTCGAGGTTCTCGATGGGGAAATCGGCGACCTCGCAGGCCGCACCCAGTGCGACGACGTTCCGCATGATCGCGCCGCCCGCCTCCTCGGCCAGCGCCTTGAGCGGGACGTCGAGTCCGATCATCTCGCCGGGGATCTCGACGTTCTGCATCGTCGTGCGCTCCCCGTCGTAGATGATCACCGAATCGTCGTGGAGCTCGTCGAGGTTCTCCTCGATCGTTCGAGGCGTCAGCGCGATGAGCACGTCAAGTCGGTCAACGACGCTCTGTACCTTGTCGACGGACGTCCGAACCTTGTACGCGGTGTATCCACCGCGGATTCGGGACGCGAAGTCCTTCGACGTGAACACGTGTCGACCTGAACGGGAGAGCGCTTGAGCGAAGATCTTTCCCGTCGAGTCGATGCCGTCACCGGCCTCTCCGCCGACGGCCCAGTTGAAGTCCCCAGCCATTCTATAGCGGAGGTTCCACCGGCCTAATCAAAAGACTTCTGGAAGGCGGCACCGCAGGCGTTCTGGACGAACATCCACCGACTCGCGAATATTGCGCGTATTGGCTGTATCATTACTAATAAAACGGATATTACTGTCCATGTATACACAGTAAACGCCGGTCCGGGACCGAGTTGTAACACCGATTTTCGACGTTCGCCGCACCCCTGTCGGTCCGGGCGTTCCGAGGCGAAACGGTCCGAGGCGAGACGGTCCGAGTGTCGTCGAGTGGCCGAGTCGGATCGCGTCCGCGACGCTGGCGAGTCGCGCCGGGACGGGAACACGTTTGTGTCCGACTCCACAACCGGGTGTATGGATGCGACAGTCACCGTGACCGGCGTCGACGACGTCGGTCCGAACACGTACGCGATCCGATTCGACACGCCGGACGGCCTGGTCGCAGAGCCCGGTCAGTTCGTGAAGCTCGGGACGGCGATCGACGGCGAGCTCGTCTCCCGGTTCTACACGCTCTCCTCGCCGGACACGACCGACACCTTCGAGGTGACGGTCGGGATCGATCCCGAGGAGGGCGGCGAGTTCTCCGCGTTCCTCGCCGACATCGAGCCCGGCGTCGAGATGGAGCTGTCCGGGCCGTACGGCGACGACCATTACGACGGCGAGCGGAGAGTCGTGGTCCTCGCCGGCGGGCCGGGCGTCGGGCCCGCGGTCGCCATCGCCGAGCGCGCGCTCGACGACGGCGGCGAGGCGGCCGTCGTCTACCGGGACGACGAGCCGGCCCACGAGGCCCGTCTCGATCGGCTCCGCGAGAACGGCGCGGCCGTCCGTCTGCTCGCGGCGGGAGACGACCTGACCGACGCCGTCGCCGACGCCGTGACCGGTGCGGCCGACGAGGGCGTGTTCGTGTACGGCTTCGCCGACTTCGTTTCGGACGCCGAGGCCGCCATCGAGGCGGCCGGCGGCGACGTCGACGGCGCGAAAGTGGAGAACTTCGGGTAGGCGTCGATCCGCGGCGTCCACTACTCCCCTTGATCGATGTCCCACGGCGCGTCCCCGGGGAGGTCTCCGGTCTTATATACGCCTCTTCCGAGGGCCACGTCAGTGCCGTCGATATCGACGACCTCGACGTCGACGACGGCGGTTTCGCGTCCGTCGCGGACGACCGCGGCGGTCGCGACGAGGTCGGTCGTCGCGGGCGCGAGGTAGTCGATCCGGAAGTCGATCGTCGGGGTCGGAACGCCGACCAGCGAGGTGGCGGCCGCACCGCCGACGCTGTCGGCCAGCGAGAAGGCGACGCCGCCCTGTCCAACGTCGCGGTTCCGACTCGAGGAGTGTTTCTCGGCGAACGACAGTTCCCCTTCGGCGTGGCCGTCGGCGGCCGCAGTCACCTCGATGTCGAGGTGCTCGCGGTACGGGCTCCGATTGAAGTAGTCGAGGATCGGGTCGTCGGCCGTCATCGGTCCCCGAAGTACGCCGCGAGTCGCTCGGCGGCCTCCACGGCGCGAGGCGTCACGAGCGCGAACCGGATCCAGTCGTTTCGGGCGGTGCCGAACGTCTCGCCCGGCATCCCTGCAACGCCGATCTCGTCGATCAGGCGCTTGACGTTGGCCATCGTGCCGGGGTAGCCGTCGAATCGGGCAAGCACGTAAAAGGCCCCCTCGGGCCGTGTGTACTCCGCGCCGGCCGCGTCGAGGGCATCGGTGAACGCGTCGATCCGATCGGCGAGCAGCTCCCTGTTGCCGGCGTAGTAGCTCGGATCCGTTTCCGCGAGCGCGTGTGCGACCGCGTACTGGGAGGGTCGCGGTCCCGCGACGTTCACGAGCATGTGCCGGGTCTTCGCGGACGCAACGTGCTCCGCCGGGAGGATCGCGTATCCCACTCGAAAGCCGGTGATCGCCATCGACTTGGAGAACCCGCTCGTCACGATCCGGCGGTCCGACTCGATCGAGAGCGCGGACTCGAACGTGCCGGAGAGATCGAAGGCGTCGTACACCTCGTCGACGACGACGAGCGCGTCGACCGACGCCGCGAGTTCGACGACCTCGCGGATCCGATCGAGGTCGTACACCGCACCGGTCGGGTTGTTCGGGGTGTTCAACACGAACAGGGCGGTCTCGTCGCTCGCCGCCTCACGGATCGCCGCCACGTCGAGTCCCCCGTCCCGCTCGGTCGGGACGAGCGTCGGTTCCCCGCCGAGCAGCTCCGTCTTGCCGGGGTAGTACGGGTAGACCGGGTCCATGAGCAGCGCCTCGCTGCCGGCGTCGCGCTCGAAGGCACGCGCCATCGCGAGGTAGTTCGCCTCGCCCGTCCCGTTGGTGACGACGACCCGTTCGACGTCGACGCCACGGCGCGCGGCGATCGCCTCGCGAAGCTCGCGGAGCCCCTCGCTGGGCGGGTACTGAAAGGAGTCAGACGGCAGTTCCGCGTACTCCGCGACCGCCGATCGGAGCGCCTCTGGCGGCTCCCAGTCCGGGTTGCCGCTCACCATGTCGATGACGTCGCCGTCGGCGGCGGCCGCGTACTGCATCACGTGGAAGAACTGCGGCTCCTCGTACTCCATGGGAACGAGTCACCGGCGACCGTCGTGGTTCTTTCGACACCGGATCCGGTGCCGAAACCCGGGCGCATTCGTCGTCGCGGATCCACAGGTTTGTACCGACCCCGATCGATCGCCCGTCATGAACAAACGCGGCCACGTCCTCAACGGGCTCCTGCTGGCACTCGGGATCGGATTCGTGCTCGAACCGAGCGTCGACGCGGCGACCGCGACGAAGATCGCACAGATCTCGGTCCCGATCGTGTTGGGGGCGCTGTTCCCGGACGTCGACACCGCCTTCGGCAAGCACCGGAAGACGCTCCACAGCCTCCCCGTCCTCGCCGTGTTCCTCGCGTACCCGATCGTGTTCGGAAACCTCCAGTTCGTCTGGATCGGCGTGCTTACCCACTACGTCCTCGATCTTGTCGGGAGCCGTCGCGGGATCGCGCTGTTTCACCCGCTCTCCGATCAGGAGTACTCGCTCCCGTTCGGCGTCACGACCAGCAGCAAGTACGCCGACCTCGTCACCGTGTTCATCACTGCCATCGAGATCGCGGCGTTCTGGGCGGTTCACACCTACGTCGTGAGCCTCGACGTCGACGTGACGAGCGCGACGGCCGGAATCGGGCTGTGAGGGATCATGGAAGCGGACCGTGAGGGAACGGCACACGGGGACGGGCGCTGAGCGCTCGGGCGGCGATCCGGACTACAGGAGGAACGTCTCCTCGCGCTCGGACAGATCCACGAACTCGTCGGCGGCGGCGACCAGCTCGTCGGCCGTGGAGTTCGAAAAGCCCATCGCCTCGACGCGGACGCCCTCGTGACGGAGGTACGTACACAGCCGGGCGAAGTCGCCGTCGCCGGTACACAACACGACGGTGTCCGCGTGGCTCGCGAGCGAGACGGCGTCGAGGCTCATCCCGACGTCCCAGTCGGCCTTCTTCGAGCCGTCTGCGAACGTCTTGATCGCTTTGATCTTCGTCTCGAAGCCGATGTCGTTGAGCGCCTCGAAGAAGCTCTCCTCGTCCGGCGACTCCGCGCGGATCACGTACGCGATGGCGCGCACGAGCGCTCTGTCCCGAACGGCCTCCTCCAGCAGCGCCGAGTAGTCGATGTTCCGCGAGTAGACGCTCTGTGAGGAGTGATACAGGTTCTGTGAGTCCACCAGCACGGCGACGCGCTGGTCGGGATGGATCTCCGTCATACGCGTCCATCTCGTGGCGGCCGTTAGGAGCTTGCGGATCACCGACCGTCCGAGTCCGAGCGGGACGGACGGGTTGTCGGCACGCTCGCACCGACGCTCCGGATCGACCTCGACGGGGACCGGCGCGAGCTCCGGGGCGCTCTCGGACGGAGCGGTGCCGGTGCCCCGCGGGGAACTGTCACCCGTCGACCGCGGCGGCCGTCCTCGCAGCACGAATCGGTCCGGCGGGTCCTACCGGTAATAGACGGTTCATCGGACGAACCGTCGGAGTCCGTCGAACCTTTCACTCGCCACCTCCTCGAACCGGGTAATGTACGACGACGTTCTGGACGGACTCGGATCGCCGCTCGTCCGAGTCGACTCGCCGGCGGAGACGACGGTGGCCGCGAAGGTCGAGTCGCGGAACCCCGGCGGCTCTGCGAAGGACCGGCCCGCGCTATCCATGGTCGAGGCCGCGGAGGAGACCGGCGACCTCGAACCCGGTGATCGGATCGTCGAGCCGACCTCCGGCAACACGGGGATCGGCCTCGCGATGGTCGGGGCCGTGAAGAGGTACGACGTGACGCTCGTGATGCCATCGTCGAAGTCGCCCGAACGACGCCGGATCATGCGGGCGTACGGAGCCGACATCGAACTGGTCGACGGCGACATCTCCGACGCGAAAGAGCGCGCCGACGAGATCGAACGCGAGAACGGCGCGATCCAGCTCCGACAGTTCGAGAACCCCGCGAACCCGCGCGCCCACTACGAGACGACCGGTCCGGAGATACTCGAACAGGTCGGTGATCGAACCGTCGACGCCCTCGTCGCCGGGGTCGGGACGGGCGGCACGCTCACCGGGATCGGCCGCCGGCTTCGCGAGGAGTTCCCCGAACTCCGGATCGACGCGGTCGAACCGGCCGACAGCGCGGTGCTCTCCGGTGAGGAACCGACCGGCGACAGCTTTCAGGGGATGGGTGCGGGGTTCGTCCCGCCGAACCTCGACGTCGACCTCCTCGATGAGGTCCACACGGTCGATATCGAGGACGCCGAAGCCGAGTGTCGCCGGCTCGCCCGCGAGGAGGGGATCCTCGTCGGACAGTCATCGGCGGCGTCGAACCTGTCGGCGCGGACGGTCGCCGCGGCGCTCCGCGAGTCCGGTGCGTACGCGGGCGAGGAACCGCTCGTCGTTACCGTCTTCTGGGACAGCGGCGAGCGCTACCTCTCGACGGGCGTGTTCGACTAGCCACCGCTTGCCGAGTGCGAACGATCTCGTCGTCCCGCACCGTCAGTGGCGTGCGCTGTGCGGTCAGCCGCCGAACTCCGACTCGCTCACGCGGACGACGACCGTGTCGTCGACCTCGCGGAGGTCGTACTCGGGGACCAACCCCTGCGTCCGGCGGACGAACATCGGCTCAACGAGCTCGCCCTCGACTCGTCCGAACACTTTGAGTCGCTGGTCCGTCTCCTCGGGCGGCACCTTCCCGTCGCGGACCTCGCGTGCGAGATCACGCGAGAGCCACTCCCGTTCGGAGACGGACGGCTCCATCACGAGCGCCTCGTCGACGAACCTGACGAGATACCAGTTCAGGTCGTTCAACAGCGCGACCGCAGTGCCGAGACTCACGGTGTCGACGGCGACGCTGTTCGCGAACGGCTCCCGGATGTCGTAGGTCGCGAGCGCGTCGCGAGCGGTCTCTCGCGAGAGCAACTCGTACGTCAGATCCACCTCCGGCGCGCCGACCAGACACACCCGCGTCATACGCGTCCCCACTGGGGCACGGCGCAAATCCGTTGCGATCGACGGACCGGATGCGGGCGTGAACGGCGAGTCGACGGGGCATCATCGAATCGATGATTCGACGAGCTCACTCCGCGCCGAGCAGGCTCTCGACGAGCTCCTCGGGGTCGAACAGCATGATGTCGTCGTACCCCTGCCCGGTGCCCAAAAAGAGGATCGGCTTGCCGGTGACGTACGCGACCGAGATCGCCGCGCCGCCGGAGGAGTCCGCGTCCGCCTTCGTGAGGATCGCGCCGTCGATCGCGGCGGCGTCGTTGAACTCCGTGGCACGGTTGACCGCGTCCTGTCCCGCGACCGCCTCGTCGACGAACAGCGTCATGTCGGGATCGACGACGCGATCGATCTTCCCCAACTGTGCCATCAGGTCGTCGCTGGTGTGGAGTCGCCCCGCCGTGTCGCCTAAGACGACGTCGATGTCGTTCGCGTCGGCGTACTCGACGGCGTCGTAGATGACGGCCGCGGGATCGCCGCCCTGATCGTGTGCGATCAGCTGGCGGTCGAGCCGGTCGGCGTGCTCGCGGATCTGTTCGTTCGCGCCGGCACGGTACGTGTCGCCGTTCGCCAGCACCGACGAGTAGCCCCGGTCCCCGAGCCACTCCGAGAGCTTCGCGATCGACGTGGTCTTGCCCACGCCGTTGACGCCGGTGAAGACGATCGTAACGGGTTTGTCAGCCGACGCGATCCGTTCCTCGAAGTCGAACTGGCCGACCGCGATCACGTCGAGAAGCGCGTCGTACAGCGCCTCCTCGACCAGCTGGCCGGTCGTCTCGACCTGCTTTCGGGACTCGCCGAGCATCTTCTCCTCGACGGTCTCGAGGATCCGCTCGGCCACGCTCATCTCCACGTCGCTTTCGAGCAGGGCCATCTCGAGGTCCCAGAGGGGCCCTTCTAGATCCTCCTCCTCGATGATGATCCGGCCGGTGGCGAACGCCTTCGCCCGCTGGAACGTGCTCGGCTCCGCGTCGGTAGCGTCGTCGGCAGAGGCGTCGGTAGCGTCGTCGGCAGAGGCGTCGGTAGCGTCGTCGGCAGAGGCGTCGGCAGAGGCGTCGGTAGCATCGTCGGAGTCATCACTCGACGCCGTAGTAGCGGCGTCCGCCGACATCGAGGGATCGGTCTCCGTGTCGGAGACGGTCGACTCCTCGGTGTCGGCAGCGGTTTCGTCCGCCTCGACTTCGGTCGACTCCTCGACGTCCTCTCGGAAGCCTTTGAGCTTGTCTTTCAGTCCGTCGAACACGGTCGGCTACCTCACTCGTCGTCCGCCTGCTGTTGCATCTGCTGCATCTGCTGTTGTTGCATCTGCTGTTGCATCTGCTGAGCCTGCTGTTCGAGCTCCTGGCTCTCGGATTCGAGCGCTGCGATCTCCGACTGTGTCTCCTCGATGCGCTCGTCGAGCGCGTCCTGTTTGGTCCGGAGCACGTCGATGGCGTCGTCCTGTTCCTGCTCGGCGGAGTAGTTACCGCCCAGCGAGACGATGACCTCGTCGATGTCCTGGACCTCCGCACGGACGTACGCGCCGCCGCCGAGCGGGACCTGCACCGTCGACCCCGTCTCCAGCGTCTCGATGGCCTCGACCGCGTCGTCGATGTCCGCCTTCTCGGTTCGGAGATCGTCGACCTCGCCTTCGAGGACCTCGATCTCCTCGTCGATCGCCTGGAGCTCCTGTGAGAGCTGCTGGAGCTGCTGTTGACCGCCGCCCATCATGCAGCGGACACCTCCTCGATCTCGATCTGCGTGCGCTTGCGGCTGTGTTGGCTGCCGACGTTCGTGTAGATCCGCTCGCGGGCGAGGTCCTCGTTCTCCGCCTCGACGTCCTTCGTGAACTCCTGGAACCCGTCCCGGCTCTGGAACCGTCCACTCACCGTGTAAGTACTCATGTTCACGGATCCGGCAGGGACAGGGAAGTATCTTCCTAAAAGGAGACGGACTGACGCCCGTCAGTCGATGAAGCCGAGCGTCTCCTCTATCCGTCCGAGCTCCGGTCCGGTCGTGTCCTCGCCGACGACGTAGCCGGCGTCGGTGGCGACGAGCCCGGAGCCGACCAGTGGGCCGCCGTAGTTGATAGTTCCGAGGTCGGCACGGACGTCGAGTGCATCTTCGACCGCCTGTAGCTCCGATTCACTGGACTTCGGGTGACAGAGCACCCCGGTGTTGTTGGCGACCGCCGCGGCACCGACCGTCCGAACCCCGCCGAGGTCGCCGCGCACGACGGGAACCTCGAGCGTCTCCGTGATCGTGCGGATCGCCTCGCGAGGGAGGTCGGGATGGACGTACGCGCCGCTATCGTTCGCGAGGACGACGTTACCGGCGGCGTTGATCGTTCCGGGGAGCACGCTGACCGTTCGGTCCGTGGCGTCGGCGATCCGCTCGGTTTCGCGGTCGGTCGCGCGCTCGGAGAGGAGCACTCCGTTCTCGTTGCCGACGGCGAGCGACCCGACCGTGTTCGAGCCGCCGACGGTGGTGGGGAGCGGCTCGACGTCGAGTTCCTCGGCGAGGTCGTCGGCGAGGTCGTCGTCGACGTCCGGCCTGACCAGAAGGAGGTCATCGAGGGCGCGGGCGAACACGCCCACGTACGAGGAGCCGGTGAAGGTCGCCCGTAACACGTTATTCGGCGTGTTCGGCTTCGACGATGGGGTCGCCGTCCTCGACGAACCGAGCGGCACGGACGCGCAGTTTGCTCGGCGGGTTCTGGCGACCGTTCGCCCAGACGGCCTCGTTGACCGAGGCGTCGAGGACCACGTCCTCCTCGTCGACCGAGAAGTGTTTCGCGAGGTGACCGCGGACGATCTTTACGGCGTAGTCGGCGCGCTGCTGGACCGGCTTGTCGTTGGCGTCGCGGAGCGGGACGGTGACGACGCGCTCCTCGAAATCACTGGTGCTCATTTACTCGTCGAGGTCGTTCCGACGCCAGTTGCGCCGCTTGGGGTTTCGCGTGACGTTCATGTCCGTCTTCATCATGACCCACGCGGGGACGCGGGTGTTCTGGCGCTCCTTCTTGGCCAGACGCTTCTTTTGAGCCTTCGATTTATCTCCCATAGTGGCGCACACTTTCCGCGGGGCGCATAAAACCCCTTCCATAGCGACCGACTCCCGGGCGTCGGTACGTCGGTGTTAGTACGTCGGTATCGACGGCGCGGTACGTCGGCGTCAGCGGCGGCGTCGATCAGTCAGCGTCGGCAGCGTCGATCAGTCGGCGTCGACAGCGTCGATCGGATCGACGGCCGCCGGCCGGAACGCGCCGACGATCTCCGCGGCAGCGGCCTGCAGTCGCTCGCTCGCCGCGACGGGGGATTCCCCGGCGAGTCCGGCCTCGGCGACGTCCTCGTCGAACGGTATCGTCGTCACGACCGGTACGTCGAGCAACTCACGGATCCGCTCGGGGTCGCCGCGGGTCTTGTTCACGACCGCACGGACCTCGTCGACACCCATGTCGTCGGCGAGCCGCTCGACCCGTTCCGCCGTGTCGATCGCGGCCCGCGACGGGTCGACCACGACGACCATCGCATCGACCGACTCCGCGGTACCGCGACCGAGGTGCTCGACGCCGGCCTCCATGTCCATCACGACGTGATCGGCAGCGAGCGCACTGGAGACGAGCGACCGAACGAAGCTGTTCTCGGGACACAGACAGCCCGTGTTGCCGGCGTCCGGGGCACCGATCGTGAGGAGTCGCCCGCCGTCTCCGAACGGCGTCGAGTGCGACTCGATTACGTCCTCGACCTCGGGGGTGAGCGCGATCAGCCCGCCGCCGCTCCCCGCTCGGTCCTCGATCAGATCCCGTTCGTCGGTGATCGCGGCCGGCTCCTCGACGTCGAGGGCCCCGGCGAGGTTCATGTCGGGGTCGGCGTCGACCGCGACGACGTCGTGGTGGGCCGCGAGGTGGTGTGCGATCGCGGCCGACAGCGTCGACTTCCCGACGCCGCCCTTCCCGGTGACCGCGATCCGGACCGTCCCGTCCGTCTCGATGGCGGTGTCGTGATCGTGCGAGTGGCCATCGTCGTTCGCCCCTGCGTGGGTGTGGCTGTGCGAGTGGTCGTGATCGTCGTGGCTGTGCGAGTGGTCGTGATCGTCGTGGCTGTGCGAGTGGTCGCCGTGACTGTGTGAGTGGTCGTGATCGTCGTGACTGTGTGAGTGGTCGTGATCGTCGTGGCTGTGCGAGTGTGATCCGCCGTGGGCCCCACAGTCCTCACACATCGTTACGCCTCCTCGAACAGCGCGTCACGGCGTTCGAGCAGTGCCTCCTCGAGCGCCTCGGCGGCCGCCTCGGGGTCCTCCTCCTGGATCGCGTAGCCGCCGGTGAGCTCCTTCAGGTCCTCCGTCATGATCCGGGTGACCTCCTCGCTGTGGTCCATGTGGAGCGTCGGCGCGGTGTGGAGCGGGAGACCGAGTGCGAGCGCCCACGTCCCGATGCTCACCGCCTTCTCGGCGATGAGCTCCGGTGCGCTCGCGGCGACGGGGAGCTCCCGCGTCGGCACGTCGGCGTCCTCGGAGATGGCGCGGACGAGGTTCCCGATCCGGGAGTTGTCGACGCACGACCCCATGTGCCACACCGGCGGGAGCGGGCCGTCGAGCCCCGCGGCGTCGCCGAGGTCGTGCAACAGCGAGGCGAGCCCGTCGCCCGCGAGCTCGTCGGTTCGCTCGGGGTCGAGGTACCCTTCCTGGGCCGTGACGTGTCCGATACAGCCGGTGACGACCGGAAGTACGTTCGCCGCCAGCAGCTCGTCGATCAGGCGCTCGGTCATGTCCGCGGTGCGCATCTTGGGGTTCGGGCAGCCGACGATCCCGACGATCCCGTTTAAGTTGCCCTCGGCCATCGCGTCCACGATCGGTTGAGAGGGGCTCTCGGCGTCGATCGACTGGAGGAGTTCGAGGACGTACGCGTCCGAGATGCCGACCATCGCGTCGTTGGTCCCCTCCGGGATCTCAACGTCGTAGTTCTGCCGACTGTGGCGGTCCGAGAACGCCGCGATGCTCTCGCGGATGATCTCCTTTGCGTCAGCCGCGGCCGTCTCCGGCTCGAAGTCGATGTGCTCGGCACCGGGGATCCGGACGTAGTCGGTCGTCGTCATGAAGCGGGTGTGGTGGCACTCGACGACGTCGCCGATCCCGGGCCAGATACACTGGACGTCGGCGACCAGCGAGTCGAGCGCGCCCGTCGTGACCGCGAGCTCGGCCTGGCTGCTGTGTGCCGCGAGCGGGACCTCGTGTCGCTCAGCCAGCTCGTTGCCCGTACAGCAGATCCCGACGACGTTGACGCCCTCCGCGCCCGCCGCTTGCGCCTCGGTTTCGAGCTCGTCGGCGTACTTGACGATCATCTCGCTCAACACTGGCGAGTGACCGTGTACCGCGACGTTGACGTGGTCCTCCTTGAGCGTGCCCAGATCCGCCTCGCTCCACACCGGCTCCGGCGTTCCGAACACCACGTCCTGGATATCGGTCCCCATCGTCAGTCCGGCGTAGCCGTCCGCGAGCCCCGCCTCCAGGGCTCCGGTGAGCAGATGGGCGGGATCCGCGTCGTTGCCCTGGGTGGTTCGGTGCATCGCCCGAGCGACCTCCTTGTCCGCGCTCGGGAGCGGCTCGATCCCGTTGTCGGCGAGGTACTCCCGCTGTTCGTCCGGCATTCGGTCGAGCCAGTTCAGCGTGTCCCCGCCCTCCTGGAAGTCCTCGATGGCCGCCTCCGCGACGCGGCCGGCGACCGCGTTCACGTCGCCGTCGGGATCGAGGCCGAGATCGGCCGCGAGGCTCCGGAGCTTCGCGACGTCCTGAATGCCGTACTCGGAGAGTTCGCCGTCCGCGATCTCGGAGAGGACGTCGGCGATCTCTCTGGCGTGGTCGGCGTGACTGGCCGCGCCGGCGGCGATCTCCCGGTACACGTTTCGTGCCGCGACGGTGCCCGGAGTCGCCCCACAGACCCCACGCTCCATGCCCCGCTTGCCGTCGCTGACGCGGCAGGGGCCCATATAGCAGATCCGACAACAGCTCCCGCCGACGCCGAACGGGCACTGCGGCTGGCTTTCCTCGAGACGCTCCTCCGGGAGTGCGGGTCCGTCATCGCCGTCAGATTCTGGTGTGGACATGAGATGAACAGTGCGGCGCGTCGGCCACGGTATCGAGTAACGCCGACATCCCGGTATCGGTGTCTCTGAATTATTTACCGTATTTTATGCCGGCGTCGAATAAGTTTCCGAAGCGACATGACTGTGGGTGATGGGCGGCTCCGGAACCGCGTCACGGAAGCGCGTTAGTGAAACGCGTTTCCGTCGTCCGTTATGACCGCTCCGCGACTCACCACGACCGCTCCGCGACTCACCACGACCGCTCCGCGATCCCGCGGTAGATCGCCCGACAGCGCTTCACCACCGCGATCGACACGCTCTCGGTGTCGGTGTGGGCTTCACCGGGCTCGGACGCGCCGCAGACCACGCACGCGGTCCCCGCCTCGGCGAGCCAGCCGGCGTCGGTCGCGTGCGGTTTCGTCACGTGTTCGGGGCGGTCGAGGCCGAGATCCGCGTGGACCGACCGAGCAACGTCGAGCGCGGCGTCGGCGAACGCGTCGTCGGAACACCCCATCGGCGGGAGGTCCTGATCGACGCTCCACTCGACGCCGTCGACCGACTCCGTGCGCTCCAGCGACGCCCGCTCACCGGGAACGGTGCGCTCGTCGATCGTCACCTCGCAGCGATCGGGGATCACGTTCCATGTATCGCCACCGTCGATCTCCGTGACCGCGATCGAGCCGAACACGGGTTCGCCGAGCACCTCCGTCTCCGGCGCGTCGAGGTCGCGAACGACGTCGATCGCGTCGCAGGCGCGATACACCGCGTTCTCGCCGGACTCGGGCTCGGACGCGTGGGCGCTGACGCCGTCGGCGACGAGCGTCGACGCCCGGCGTCCCTTGTGAGCGACGACGACGTCGGTGACGCCGGGTTTCGAGTAGTTCGTCGACCCCTCCGCGACGACGGCGTGGTCCGGCCTGAACCCGTTCTCGATCGCGTGGCGCGCGCCCGTGCCGCCGAGTTCCTCGCCCACGAACGAGGCGAACGCCAGCTCGCGGCCGGCCGGTGGCTCGGCGTCCCGAAACGCGAGCATGCAGGCCGCCACCGCCCCCTTCATGTCCGCCGCTCCGCGACCGTAGAGCCGCCCGTCACGGCGCTCGACGACGTACTTGCCCGTCGCGTCGTCGCCCGTCGTCTGGCGCTCGGTCGGCGGCACGACGTCGTGATGTCCGATCAGGGCGAGCGACGTCGCACGAGGGTCATCGATCGCGCCCGTATACGCGAGGACGTTGCCCACGTCGTCTCGCTCGACGCGGGCGTCGGTCTCGGAGCGGAGCCACTCCTCGATGGCGTCGCCCGCGGCCGTTTCGTCCTCGTGGCTCGGGATCGCGACCAGTCGCTCCGCCAGATCGACGATTTCGGTCATACACCGATCGACTCGTCGTACGTGCGCTTAAAAGGACGTCCGTCGACGAGCGTGAGTCGTCACGGGAACGAGGCTCACCGTGCCGCTCGGATCTCGATGCCGGACCCGATCGCCACGGCGAACCGGTCGCCGTCCGGTGTACCGAAGACGACCTCGTCGTCCGTGACCGTCGTCGACCACCGCATCACCTCGGCGAAACGCTCCCACCCCGCGTCGACGCCGCGGTCGTGCAACGCGCCCGCGACCGGCTCTCGATCCGAGACGGCGTGGAGCGGATGGGTGATCCGCGGCTGTCCACAGACCTCACACGACAGCCGGACGAACGCAGGGTGTGAGAGCAGACAGTCGCCACAGACGCTCTCCTCGTCGGCGTCGTGATCGGTACACGGCTGGAAACTCGCGGTAACGTCCCCGCCGCACTCCGGACAGAACCCCTCGGCCATCATCGAGAGGTATCGGTCGACGCGAACGTGGGCGCGATCGAAGGCGGCCTCGACGTCGACGGTGTCGACTCCGGACGGCGGGTACGCGAGGGCAGTCAGGGTCCCGGAAGGGACGAGTTCGTGGTCGAACAGTCCGACACACGTCGAACACTGCGTCAACAGGTGTCCGTTGTCGTACCCGACCCGAACCGGCGATCCACATCGGTAACAGTCGGCGTCGACCGGTCGCGGTTCGACGACCGGGTACTCCGAGAACAGTCCAGTGCGACGGAGTCGAACCACTTCCCGGCCGGGCTCACGGAGTCGATAGCCGTCGTTGGTCTTCGATACGAACCGACCTGTGAGCTTGTCGAGGTGGTAGCTGAACCGTCCGCTGTCGGAGACGCCCGCGTCCTCCCGTACCTTCGTGTACGTTTCGCTCTCAGTTAGCGGACCGGCCACGATCGTGCGATCGTACAGCGATTCGAGGATCGCGAGCCGAACGTCGTTGCCGAGAAAGGAGAACACCGAGGCCACGTCGTCGATCTCGGGATCGATACGACTCATGCTTTCTCCCGATGGTGTCCGGTTACTTATATATTCCGCGTGTGATAGATTCCCCTCAGATCGCGTCGCCGAGATCCGAGAGTGCGACGACGTCTGCGTCCACGTCCCTGCCGTCGATCGACTCCTTGAACCCCGACCCCGTCGCGACGCAGATCACGTCCTCGCCGGGGTCGATGGATCCCCGATCCACCAGTCGTCGAACGCCCGCTAACGACGTCGCGGACGCGGTTTCGACGGCGAGGCCGGCGTCGACCGCGAGCCTTCGCTGTGCCTCCCTGATGTCGTCGTCGTCGACCGCGATCGCTCCGCCGCCGGTTTCGCGTGCGCCGTACAGGGCGCGCGTCCCGCTCGGCGGGTCCGGGTTCGCGATCGAGTACGCGATCGTCTCGCCGCGCTCGACGGGCTCGACGCGGTCGAGTCCGCGCTCGTCCGCTCGCGCGATCGGCGCACAGGCCGCCGCCTGCACGAGGTACAGTCGCGGCCCCTCGCCGTCGATGAGGCCGGCGTCTCGGAGCTCGCGGATGCCCTTGTACGCGCCGGAGGCGTGGCCGCCCGAGGAGACGGGAAGCACGACCGCGTCGGGGAGGTCGCCGTCGTTGCGGGCGCGGTACCCCGCGAGCGCTTCGAGCACGGTCGTCTTCTGTCCGGCGACCCGTCCCGGCGTGTCCGAGTTGACGAACGGGACGCCCCGCTCGGAACCGATCGCCAGCGCCTCGTGATACAGTCGCCCGTACTCGCCCTCGACGCGAACGATCCGTGGGCCGAACCGCGCGATGTTGCCGAGTCGTTCCTCGGGGATGTTCGCCGGCACGCAGACGACGCAGTCGAGCCCGAACGCGGCCGCTACCGCCGCGGTCGAGATGGCCATGTTGCCGTGCGAGACCGTCCCGACGGCGTCGGCACCGGCGGCGGCCGCGAGCGCGACGCCGACCGCGCTCCCGCGGTCCTTGAACGACCCGGTCGGGTTCTCTCCCTCGACCTTGACCGAGACGCTCGTGCCGGCGTAGTCGTCGAGCGCGGGCGTCCGAACGAGCGGCGTTCCGCCCGGAGCGGTCGCGACCCCCGACCTCGGCGGTTCGACGGGGAGCAGGTCCGCGAACGCCCACATTCGGTCGTCGAGGTCGTCGGGCCACGAGAGTTCGGCGAGTCGCCCCGGGTCAGCCTCGAACCACCGCGGCTCGCCGCAGTCACACCGCGGACCGGGAAGCGACCGGGGCGACGCCGGCTCCGACGGAACCGAAACCGACTCGCCGCACGCGTAGCAGGTAAGCGTCGTCATACCGGAGCGGGCGCCGGAGACGACTTAAACCCTCGTTCATCGGCCGGATACGCCGTCGTCACGTCCCGATCTGAACGCGCCGCCGTCGTTCCTCGACTCGGACCGACGGGTACACAAACGCGCCGCCACCAGAGAGCGTATGGACGAGATCGACGTCGAGCCTGTCGAGCGCGTCGACGATCCGGAGCGTGTCGATACCGCGGGACGCGTCGACGACGCGATGAGCATCGATGCCGACGCCGACCTCCCACAGGGCGTCGACGCGCCGGAGTACGTGCTGTACGGGGGCAAAGGCGGCGTCGGTAAGACGACGATGGCGGCCGCGACGGGGCTCTCCTCGGCCGCGGGCGGCGTCCGAACGCTCGTCGTTTCGACGGATCCGGCACACTCCCTGTCGGACACGTTCGACGTCGACGTCCCCGCGGAGCCCGCCCGCATCCGCGAGGACGTTCCCCTGTTCGCGGCGGAGATCGATCCGGACGCCGCGATGGACGGCGGGATGTTCGGCGGCGACGGCGACCCGCTCGGCGGGATGGGGAAGATGGGCGACGCGATGGGCGGACTCGGCGGGATGGGTGGCATGGCGGAGGACGCCGCCGACGGGATGGACGATGCCCCCGGATCGCTGTTCGGCGGACCGATGCCCGGTGCCGACGAGGCGGCCGCGATGCGCCAGCTGCTGGAGTACCTCGATGACCCGCGGTTCGACCGGGTGATAGTCGACACCGCACCGACCGGCCACACGCTTCGGCTCCTCCAGCTGCCGGAGATCATGGACTCGATGATCGGTCGAGTGATGACGCTCCGCCAGCGCTTCTCCGGGATGATGGACGGTCTGAAGGGAGCGTTCGGCGGGGGCGACGCGGACCCGTCGGCCGATCTCGACGAGCTGCAGGAACGCATCGAACGTCTCAGAGCGGTGCTGCAGGACCCCGATACGACCGACTTTCGGGTCGTGATGATTCCGGAGGAGATGAGCGTCGTCGAGTCCGAGCGCCTGGTCGCCCGTCTCGACGAGTTCGGTATCCCGGTGTCCACGCTCGTCGTCAACCGCGTGATGGAGCGGATAAGCGGCGTGGCGGACGTCGATCCGGAGTGGATCGTCGAGCCCGACCCCGAGCACTGCGAGTTCTGTGCCAGACGATGGGACGTCCAGCAGCACGCCCTTCGGCGTGCGACCGACCTATTCCGTGGCCGCGACGTCAAACGAGTGCCGCTGCTCGCCGACGAGGTGCGCGGAGAGGCGGCGCTCCGCGTCGTCGCGGCGTGTCTCGACTGACCGTTGGACCGCGGCGTCTCCGCATCCCAGTCGCCCCACTCACACCGCGATCAACCGCCTGCGCCTCCACAGCGGACGTCCGCTCCGTCGACCTCGCAGTTCCGACGATCGATCTCCGTTCGGACGGCCTCCCGGAGCGACGTGCCGGATCGGTGCTCCTCGAAACGGAACGCGAACTCGTGGACGCCGAGTTCGACCCGTTCGTCGGTCCCCTCGACGACGCCGACGAGCTCCGCGTCGACGGTGACGTCCGTCCGAACGTGGTCGTGTTCCTCGCCGACCTCGTCGACGTATCCCCTGTCGACCTCGACGAGTCGCTCCATCGTCCAGCGGTGCTCGCGCTTCCCGGTGTCGTAGTCGACGCGGAGGTCGTCGTGCTGTTTCGCGAGGGCCGCCTTCCGAACGTCCGTCGTCTCGTGAACCACGACCCAGTCGTCCTCGGGAACGTGGTTCCCGGTGGCGTCGTTTCCGGTGGCGTCGTTTCCGGTGGCGTCGTTTCCGGTGGCGTCGTTCCCGGTGGCGTCGTTCCCGGTGGCGTCGTTTCCGGTGGCATCGTTCCCGGTGACGTCGCCTCCCGAGACACGTCGCTCGACGGCGACGATCGGTTCGACACGCGTGTCCGCGACCGTGAACCCCATCCGAAACGCTCGATCGCGGCTCGCCGCCGACGCCACCGTCGTCGACACGGTCCGGCGCTCGACGACGAGCTGTCGGACGGTGACGTCGACGAGTCGACGATGGTGCGTGTCCACGATCGTCGCGTCGGGCCCGATCGACTCGGGGTCGACGGCCGCGTCCCCCTCGCCGTTCGAACGTTCGCTCCGCGGCTCGACGTCGACGTACAGCGTGTCGGAACTGGCGCGACCGTCGTCGTCGGTCACGACGAGCGTCACCTCGTATCCGCCGAGTGATTCCGCCTCGAACGTCGCGGTCGGAGTCGCAGAGCCCGTTCGAATCGTTTCCTCGCCGCTCGCGTCCGTCACCACCCACTCGTATCGCCGTATCTCGCCGCCGGTCGCTCTCGACGCACTCCCGTCGAGGTGGACGGTCGATCCGGGTGTGACCGTTTGATCGAGTCCCGCGTCCGCGAGCGGGGGTTCGCCGGACGTGCTGGCCGCACTCGTTCCGCCGATCGGTGCGGTCGCCCCCGCAACCGCGGTACCCCCGCCGAGCCCCGCGATGACGGTCGCGAGCGCCACCGCACAGCAAACGAGCGCTGCGGCGTCTCTCGATCCGATCGGTCGCTGCATCGATACGTCGAAGTTGATCCGGTTTCGTTCATAAACTCGGTGATCGATCCGGCCGACCCTGAACGGACGCCCTTATGTTCGGCCCGCCGCTGTGTTCGGCCATGAACTGCCGGCGGTGTGGGACCCCGATCGACAAGCCGGGGGACTACTGTCTCACCTGCAACACCGCCAACGCGGACGCCGTCGTCGTCGAGTTCGCCCCGGACCGTGCCCGGCTGACGATACTCGACGAGGACGACGTCGTCGGCACGACGACGGTGACGACGCGCCCCGAGCGCGCGGAGCGGCTGACGGAGGTCCAACTCCGGAACTTCGCCGGTCGCGTCGCGGACGAGATCCGTCGCAAGCGACCGGACACCGTGTACGCCGCGGGCGACCGCGCTCCGCTCCGGGAGACGCGCGCGCAGATCCACCACGAGTTCTACCGTGTCCCCGACGACGACGCCGTCGAGTGGGTGCGAGAGCGGCGCGGCGACCGCGCGCTCGACGTCGTCGAGACGGCCCCCCGCGACAAGATCGGGGGGTCACACTCGACGCTGATCGGCGGTCGGAAGGGTCGGAAGGCGATCGGCACCGTCGCCGAGCATCCTCACGTCAAGAAGATCGTTCCCGGTCCGATCGACGCCGGCGGCACCGGATCTCGAAGCGGACTTCGGGCGAAGGCGACCCGCGCGGGGACGAACGGCAACGTCCGACTCCTCCTTCGCGACGGATCGAGCGTGCAGGAGAACCGGATCGTCACGACGGCGATGGATCGAGAGACCGGAGAGCGCGTCCGGACGGACCTCAACGAGGCGCTGAACGAAGCGGGGCTTCGAGAGCAGTGAACCAGTGGACTTCGCCGTCGAGTCCGTCCGAACGCAGTCGTCCCCGTTCCGCCGAGAGGACGTGGGAGAGGGTCGTTCCGGAGCGGTCAGTCAGTACGGTCGGTCAGTCCGTGTAGCCTGCAAACACGGGCGCGGGCTCCGTGGGTTGAGCGGAGTCACAGATGCGGATCCTGCCGTCGGCGTGGACGAACACGTTCCAGGTGTCGTACGTGAACGCGAGGTGCGTGTTCACGACATCGTGGCCGTCGTGACGGTCGAAGAGGTTGTCGATGGCATCGGGGTCGATGTAGTCGTACAGGGACGGTAGTTCGGTCGGGTCGACGTCGGCCACATCCGCGACGGCGGCGATGATCGCCTCCGTCGGCGTTTGGTCGAGTTCTCCTCCGTACGTTACGTCGCAGACCGGTGTACAGGCACGATATATCGACAACTGCTCAGCTCCCATGGACCGAGATGGAGTTCTAAAGGGATATAGTAGCACCCAAAATAATTGGGGTACCGGAGATCCACACCAGATTCCTTCGTGCCTGCGGGTGTGGATGTTGTGGCGGTATGCCGGCGACGTCAACGGCCGGGAGCGGGTTGCGGCGGTAGGGTACGAGGCTCTGTTAACATCCTACTCTTCAGACATATCGTCGTCCGAAACAGCCGGTCGCTGAACGATGTTCTTGATCGATAACGGGAGTTGGTGTACCAGATCGGTGGCGCGGGTGTTTATACGTGAAACGGGGGTGTTGCTGGCGGATGTTTATAAGTGATCGACGACTCTGCGATGACCGCCTGCAAAGCCCCAGCCGCTCCCTTATAAGCGGTCTTCCTCGGATCGACGGTAAACACCTGCAAAGCCCCAGCCGCTCGTTTATAAGTGGTCTTCCTCGGATCGACGATGAACGCCTGCAAAGCCCCAGCCGCGACGACTCGCGCGCCTTGCTGCGCGCGCCCCTCTCCACACAGCCCGGTGCGGTGCTTGCTGCGGCGGGCTTCGCCCTCGCGGCTGCCCCTTTGAGTCCCACCCCGCACAGCACCGCGCCTCACGCCTCCCCAGCCTCGTCAGGG